>JBARBX010000273.1:0-5002 GCA_049793535.1 Steroidobacteraceae bacterium
GCGGACTCCAGCGACTCGGGAATTTTCTTGGACGATTCGTAGTACCGCGCGAGTGCATCGCGCGTACCCTGCGACTCAATCACCACCGCTTCCAATTTGGCCCTGATGGTGTATTCGCCATAGGCGGGTATGGCGATGGCAGCCAGCACGCCGACGATGTACACGAGTACCAAGAAGCCGAAACCCGGTCCCAGCCTCCCGGCGTAGGGAACGAACAGCGCCACCAGGTACGCGAAGGGATTGCGCCGCGGCAGCGGCGCAGCGCTGTTCATGACGCGCGCGAAGCGTTTCGTCAGCCAGGGATAGCCCGCCGCCAATTCGTGGAAGGACATCCAAAAGCCGCTCGCCCCGCGCCCCTGGTCGAGGTAGGAGGCGGAGTCCAGCTTCTTCCAGCGTTTGCCGCCGGCGGAGAGTGCGGCCAGTGCGTGAGCGGCGCCCTCCGGCGAGCTGCTGCAGGCCAACCCATGACGGTCGCAGGTGCTCTCCTTGGCACGCGAGTATGCGGCGCCCAGCAGGGGCAGCCACAGCACCGGCCATCGCAGCAACAGCCGCGACAGATGCTTCATGCGCAGATGCCCAAGCTCGTGTCCGATGTAGAAGCTGACGCCATCGGCATGGCCGTCCATGGCGTCGATGACATCCGACAAGAGCACCACGTACTGCGATCCCAAGAATTTTGTCGCAAAGGCATTCAGGGCGCCGTTGCCGTTGAGCGCATAAGCTTCCGGCACCCGCTCCAGTTGCAGACGGCTGCAACAGGCCGTGAACTGCGCATACAGGTCGGGAAACTGGGTTTCCGACAACCGAACCCCATTGCCCTTGATGTGTGCGATCAGCGCGGAGTGGCCGAACAGATACGCCACGAAACCGAATGCCATGACGATCAGCGCGCCGCCGAGTTTGTCGAGCAGCAGCCCGCCGCGGAATATGGCGGCGATCAACGCAATCCATACCAGGCTGCCGAGAATCAGGGTGATCGCGCTCAGGGTACGTTCGCGCGGGTAGACGAGTTCGTTCAATCTTCTTCTCCGTTTACTTGTTCGGGATGGAATATACCTTGCCGCGGTAGGGCGAGCGGTCGATTTGATCGAGCGCCATGACATACAGCGTCTTCTCGTCCGGGCTGAACGCCAGGTTGGGCACCTTCGGCGATGGCAGGGTCAGGGTGCGCAGCAGCTTGCCGCGAGAATTGAGCACGAAAATCTGCCCGAGCAGCGGCATGCGCAGATCGCGCGGGCTCTGGCCGACGTAGAGGTCCCCAGCCGAGGAGACCTTCACCCCGTCCGGCCATATGGGTGCCAGGTGATTCACCAGGTCGTCGAGGTTGACGAAGACACGCCGCTCCGACAGGGCGCCGCCGGCGCCGATTTTGAATTGCAACAGACGATGTTCCTCGGTCTCCACCACGTACAGGAGCGCACCGTCCGCGGACACCGCGAGGCCGTTGGCATTGTGCAAGTCGATCGCGACCTGAGTAATGGTCTCGTCGGGGGCGATGTAGAACACCTTGCCGTCGATCGCCGGCCCCAAGTGGCCCGAGGCGGTGAAATAAATTCCGCCGCGACCGTCGGGCGCAAGGTCATTCGGCCCCAGGAAGGAATTGCCGTCCTTGTCGTGCGTGTAGGCAGGAAGCACCGTGCCGTCGGATGACATCCGGCCGATCGAACCGTTGTCGTAGCAGGTGGTGACGAACTCGCCCCTGACCGTCGGCAGCACCGCGGATTGTCCGCAGCCTTTCTCGGCGGAGAACACCGAGTTCTTCGTCCCGTCCCACGTCATGACGGCATTGCGGTCGTATTCTACGTAGTACAGTTTGCCGCGGTACCACACGGGTCCTTCCGGGAAGTGTGCATCGTCGTTGAGCACGCGCAGCTCGCCGGCATGCGCATGACAAACGAGAGCCGCCGCCATCATCCACATAATCGCGCGGGCCATCATACCGGGCTCCCATTCCACAGCGGTCCCGGGCGTTGTGCGATCAAGCCGTACTCCTCCGGCCTTCGGTAGGTCGCGAAGTCGAAATTCACGCGGCGGCATGCGCCGATCAAATCGAGGTCGGCGCGATGCACCACAACCTCATCGTCCACGGACACGGCGAGCGCCGCAATCTCTCCGGTCGGCGCGATGATGCAGGAGCCGCCGATCAACGCATGGCCGTCCTCCAGGCCGGCCTTGGCGGCGGCGGCTACCCACACCGCATTTTGATAGGCACCTGCCTGCATAGGCAGATGATTGTGGAACATGCGCAGATGCGCAAGCGCCGGGGCCTCCTCGAGCGCCATCGGGGTGTTGTAGCCGATGAGCACCACTTGAGCGCCGTTGAGGCAGAGCATGCGATAGGTTTCCGGCCAGCGCCGATCGTTGCACAGGGCGAGGCCGATGCGCACGCCGCGATACAGAAAGACAGGAAAGCCACGATCGCCCGGCTCGAAATAGCGGCGCTCCAAATGGGTGGTGACTCCCGCCTGCGCGGTTTCAGTGCCCGGAATGTGCATTTTGCGGTAGCGTCCGATCGGGGCGCCGTCCGCGCCCACGAGATCCATGCTGTTGAAGCGCCGCGGGCGGCCTCGGTCTTCGCCCAGTTCCGCGAATCCCAAGGCAAATCCGATGTGCAGCCGGCGCGCGGCATCGTACAGGGGTTGTGTCTGCGGCCCCGGCATGCGCACCTCGTAGAAGGCGTCGATTTCCCGCGGGTCATCGAGCGCCCATCGTGGAAAGAACGTGGTCAGCGCCAGTTCCGGAAACACCGCAAGCTCGGCGCCCGCGGCCGCCGCCTTCTCGAGCAGGTGAATCAGTCGGGCGACCGTCTCGCCGCGCGAGGCGCTGCGCTGAATGGGGCCGGTCTGGCACACGGCCAGGGTGAGATATCGATTCATAATGCGACTTCCTCAAAGACGGGTTGCATCGTCGCCAGCCGCTCCCGCGGCAGGTGGCAGGCGATGCGGTGATTCGGCGCGAATTCCTGCATGGGCGGCGGCAGCACATCGCAGGTCCCCGCGATGCGGTACGCGCAGCGCGTCGAAAAGCGGCAGCCTGGCGGCGGGTTCGATGCGGAGGGGATGTCGCCCGCCAGCAGCACCGGCCGCTTGGTGTAGCGGCGATCCACGAGCGGAATCGCGGCCAGCAGCGCCTCGGTGTAGGGATGATACGGCGGCGCAAAGACTTCCTCGGTCCGCCCCTGCTCTAAGACCCTGCCCAGGTACATGACGACGATGCGGTCGGCCAGGTAGCGCACCACGGACAGATCGTGGCTGATGAACAGTAGTGTCGTCCCCTCGCGGCGCTGTATGTCGATCAAGAGTTCGGTCACCGCGGCCTGCACCGACACATCGAGCGCCGAGACCGGCTCGTCGGCAACGACCACCGACGGATTGCCCGCGAAGGCGCGCGCCACGCCGACGCGTTGCTTCTGCCCGCCGGATAGCTGCCGCGGGCGGCGCAGAGCGAACTCGCGCGGCAGCTTGACCAGGTCGAGAAGCTCGTACATCCGCTCGCGAATCGCGGCCTCGTCCCGCTGCAGCCCCAGTTTGCGAAGGACTCTCGCGATTTGCGCGCCCACGGTATGGCTGGGGTTCAAGGTTTCGGAGGGATTCTGAAAAATCATCTGCAGCGAACGCAGGGTATTTTTGTGCCGTCGAGTCACCGCCAAACGGCTGAGTTCCAGATCCTCGAACTCGATCGATCCGCCGCTGGCCTGGGTGAGACCCATCAGAATGCGCGCGAACGTCGATTTGCCGCAGCCGGATTCGCCGACGATGGCCACGGTCTCGCCGCGCCGAGCGTCGAATGTCACACCGTCGTTGGCCGTGACCCGGCCGTAGCGTTTGGAGAGCTCGCGCACCCGCAGCACCACCTCGCCGTAATTTCCCGCTGCCTGTTCGATTCCGGCCGCGAGCGGCGCATCCCAGGGGATGTCATCCACTCGAAGACAGCGCGATGCGTGATCGTTCGACGCGTCGAGGACCTTCATCGCAACGGGTGCGCTGTCGCAGCGGCCGATCACGAAGTGCGTACAGCGCGGCCCGAAGTAGCAGCCCGGCGGGCGCTCGCGCGGCGAGGGGAGTTGGCCGGGAATCGCCCTCAGCGGCCGGCTGTTCTTGTCCGCGCCCGGCACCGGAATGGACGCAAACAGTCCCTGCGTGTAGGGATGCCGCGCGCCGCGAAATACGCCTGCCACAGATCCCGTCTCCACCGCCTCTCCCGAGTACATGACCGTGATGCGGTCGCAGGTCTCGCGGACCAGCCCTAAGTTGTGAGAGATGTACAGCATGGAGGTGCCGAATTCGGCGGAAATGTCGCGGATGAGATCCACGATGCCCGCCTCCACCGTGACATCGAGCGCCGTGGTGGGCTCGTCCAGCAACAGCAGCTGCGGATTCGACAGCAGCGCCATGGCAATGACGATGCGCTGCTGCTGCCCGCCCGAGAGCTGGTGCGGATAAGAGCGCATGATGCGCTCGGCGTCCGGCATGCGCACGCGCTCCAGCATCGAACTCGAGCGAATCCACGCATCGCGGCGCCGCGCCCCCTCGTGGTACGTCAGCACTTCCATCAACTGTGCGCCGACCTTCATCGAAGGATTGAGCGAGGCCATCGGCTCCTGATAGATCATGGCGATCTCGGCGCCGCGAATTCTGCGCAGTTCTTCGTCTGTCGCCGCCAGGAGATCGCGCCCCCGGTACAAGATCCGGCCTCCCACCATGTGTCCGGCGCGCCCAAGATGGCGCATTACAGCGAGTGCGACAGTCGATTTGCCGCAGCCCGATTCCCCGACCAGTCCATGCGCCTCGCCTTCTCTAAGCGTGAGATTGAAGTCGACGACCGCGGGAACCGCGCCGTCCCGCCCGAAGTACGAAATCGACAAATTCCGACATTCCAGAATAGGCGCGTCGTTCATCGCAGGTTCAATCTCGCAGGCTCATTTCGCGCAACCCATCGGCGATCAGGTTGAATCCGAGAATCAGGCTCGATACCGACAGCGCCGGCACGATCAGCATATAGG
>JBARBX010000274.1:0-2062 GCA_049793535.1 Steroidobacteraceae bacterium
CCTTCAATCCCACGATGGCGGCATAGTGGTCGGCAAGCCGCTCCTTGTCGTTGCGTGCGCGGCCGTTCAATCCAAACATCAGGTTCTGCCGCACCGTGAGCCACGGGAATACCGAGCCGTGCTGCGAAATGAGAATGCCCTTGGAGCTGGGTCCCCTGCCGTCGGCGCCCTCGACCGCGACCGAGCCCTGATCGGGGCGGTCGAATCCCGCAATGATGTTCATCAGGGTCGATTTGCCGCAGCCGGAGGGGCCGACGATGGCGACGAACTCGCCGTCCGCGACGTCGAAGCTCACGCCGTTCACGACCGGCAGCGGACCCTGATCCGTTTCGAAGCTCTTTTTCAGGCCCTTGACCGAAATCTTAGCGGACATAGCGCCACCTGACTATTCTGAGTCCCTCCATGAGCCGCATGATGCCGTCGAGCAGCAGGCCGATCAGACCGATGACCGCCATCCCGCCGATCACCAGATCGTAGCGGTTGCCGGCATTTCGCGAGTCCATGATCATGTAGCCGAGCCCGGAGTGCAGCGCGATCATCTCGGCGGCGACGACCACCAGCCAGGCCACACCGAGGCCGATGCGCATCCCCACGATGATCTGCGGCAGAACCGCCGGAATGATCACCCGTCGAAACAGCGTGTAGCGCGAGACGCCGAAATTCTCAGCCGCGCGCAGGTAGCGCCGCTCGATGGTGTGCACCCCGGCGGTGGTTTGCACGACCATGGGAAACACGGACGAGATGAAGATGAGAAATATCGGCGATGCATCGCCGACGCCGAACCAGAGAATGGAAATTGGAATCCAGGCGATCGGTGAAATGGGGCGCAGGATCTGAAACACGGGATTGAGAGTGAAGAACGCGCCGTGGACCCAGCCCATCCACAGGCCCAAGGGGATCGCGATAGTGGCGGCCAACGCGAAACCCACGCCCACCCGCATCAGCGAGGCGCCGATGTCATCCCACAGCGAGCCGTCGCGGGCCAGTTCCAACGTGCCCGTCACCACCTGTCCGGGAGTCGGGAAAATCGCGCTTTGGGTTACGATGACCGCCAGCCACCATACGCCGATGAGAACCGCGATGACCGCCGCCGCGGGAATCGTCTGCTTGAATTTCGATATTCCGGTGCTTCTCATCGCCAGCCACTGTGCTCCTTGACCTCCCGCAACCGCCAGCCTACTCGAGCCCAGGGCGAATCCGGTTCGGGTTCCACAATAATCGTCATTTGCCCGCTGGCGTGCGCCGTGCAGGCAAATTGATAGTCGGATGCGACCGCAAAGGGCAGGCGGAAGCTTTGGCCGGGCATCATCAGGGTCGGCCCGAATACCTGCGGCACATCGTCCATGTTTTTCAGAACCAGGACATCCTTGAGGCCGAGGGTCAGGCGGATGGAGGAGGGGAGTATCTCTACCTTATTCCCCGCCATGCGCCGGGCCCAGGTCCCCTGAGGAATTTCGAAAACCACCTCCCGCGACTCGGATCTGATGGGAGTCAGCGCCGCCCAGGCCGCCGTGCACAGCACTGCGCTCAGAGCCGCCATTCCCAGCCAGCGAAGGTACCTGGGCGAATTGTTGCGTGAATATGGCGGCAAGCGGAAGGTGCTTATTGCCGGAGCAAAATACGCACGTCGTGCACGAAATCGTCGGGGCCGTGTCCGTACGGCATCAGGGCGCGCAGCTTTCCGCTTTTATCGATCAGATAGATGAACGATGAGTGGTTCAGGGCATAGCCGCCGCCAGGAACGGGAATCTTACCGCTCACCGAGATGCCATAGTCCGCCCGCACGGCCGCCAACTGCGGCGCCGTCCCCGTGCCGCCGATGAAGCTGCGATCGAATGCGCCGAGAAAGCTGCGCATGCGCGCAGCGTCGTCTCTGTCGGGATCGACGGTGATGTAGAGGACTTGCAATTGGCCGGCCGCCGCAGCCAGTTGCTTGCGCGCCTGAGCCAGGACACCGAGCGTTATCGGGCACACGGCGGCGCAGGAGGAATAGCCGAACGCCAGCAACACCACTTTTCCCCGGTAGCGGCTGAGCTGCAACTCGGCGCCATCGGATCCGCGC
>JBARBX010000275.1:0-10689 GCA_049793535.1 Steroidobacteraceae bacterium
TCGCGTAATAGCCCTCATACACCGCAATCAGGCTGCACGTCACACCGAATATGCAGCTCTTGACGACTCCCTCATTGATGTCCCGCAAATCGACGGATGAGCGCATCTGCGACCAGAAGCTGCCGGAATCGACGCCCATGATCTGCACGCCCACGAGCTGCGCCCCGTAGATGCCGATGACGCTGAAAATCGCGGCCAGCAGCGGCATCGCGATCACGCCGCCCAGAAAGCGCGGCACCACCACGCGCCGGATCGGGTCCACCGCCATCATCTCCATGGCCGACAATTGATCGGTGGCGCGCATCAATCCCAATTCGGAGGCCAGCGCGGTGCCCGCGCGTCCGGCAAACAACAGCGCCGTGATCACGGGCCCAAGCTCTTTCACGAGTCCGATGGTCGCCGCCGTGCCCAAGGCCTCCTCCGACCCGAAACGCTGCAGCAGCTCGAAACCCTGGAGCCCCAACACCATTCCGACGAACAGTCCGGATAGCATGATGATGACCAGCGATAAGGCGCCTGAGTTGTAGATCTGCTGACCGACGAGGTCGAAGCGCAGCAGCGCGCGCGGTGACTCGGCGAACAGCCGAAGCAGGAAGCGCACCACCGAGCCGAGACCGACCAGGGATTCGATCAGGCTCTCCCAAAGCTCCTCGATGACCTTCACGTGTCCCCGCCGCGCTCGAGCAGTTCGCCGAAATAGTCCGGCGCCGGGAAATGAAACGGCACCGGGCCGTCCGCCAAGCCTCCGATGAATTGTCGAACGATTTCCGACGGGTAGGATTGGAGCTGTTGCGGCGAGCCGTGCGCCGCGACTTTGCCCCCCGAGAGCAGGAACACCGCATCGGCCACCGTCGAGATCTCCTGGACGTCATGGGAGACCACCACACTGGTGATGCCGAGCGCATCGTTCAGACGCCGGATGAGGCGCAATATGACTCCCAAAGAGATCGGATCGAGACCCACGAACGGCTCGTCGTAAATCAGGATTTCCGGATCCATGACGATGGCCCGCGCCAGTGCCACACGTCGACTCATGCCGCCGGAGAGCTCCGCGGGCATGAGTTCGGCGGCGCCCCGCAGGCCCACGGCCTGCAGCTTTGTGAGCACGAGCTGGCGTACCAGCCGCTCCGGCAGATCCGTGTGCTCGCGCAGCGGAAAGGCGACGTTCTCGAACACGGACAGATCGGTGAGCAGCGCCCCGTTCTGAAACAACATTCCCATTCGGCGCCGCAGCACGTACAGGTCGGCGCGCCGGATCGCCCCCATGTCCGCCCCCGCCACCACGATGGAGCCGTTGTCGGCCCTGACCTGGCCGGTGATGAGACGCAGCAGTGTCGTCTTGCCGGTGCCGCTCGGCCCCATGATCGCCGTGATGCGGCCGCGCGCAATGTCCATGTCCAGCCCGGCGAACACGGGTCGGCTGCCGACCGCGTAGTCCAGGTTGCGAATCTCAATGATGGAGGCGGATTGGTTCAATGGTGTCGCTACGGGCTTTCGCGTCCCCAATGACGCCAAGCAATGAATGCACGCTGGAGGTTCGGGCCGCGGAGCTCAGGCCGCGGAGTTTTCCATGGAACCCTGGTACGCGCCGACGGCCGCTAAGCCGTTCAATTTCGCGCGGACGAAGAGCGCCTGCTGGCCGCCGGTGAACCCCGACGGCTTTCCGCCCCACGCGTTCAGCGCATTCTCCTGCAGAGCGCGGCCGTAGCTGAAGGTCAGTGCCCACGGCAAGGGTCCCGCCGCGTTCATCAGGCTCAAATGCTGGGTTGCCTCCACGGGGCTTTGGCCCCCTGACAGGAATGCGATGCCGGGAACCGCAGACGGCACTTGCCGCCTCAGCGTGCGCACCGTGGCCTCCGCAACTTGCTCGGGGGTGGCTTTTTGGGCGCTCTTCTTGCCCGGCACCACCATGTTCGGCTTCAGCACCATGCCTTCCAGGAACACCCGAGCGGCGAACAAATGGCTGAACACTGTGTCCAGCACTCCGTTGGTCACTTCCTCGCACCGTTCCAAAGGATGGGCGCCGTCCATCAAGACCTCGGGCTCGACGATGGGAACGATCCCTGCCTCCTGGCACAGAGCCGCATAGCGCGCCAGCGCTTCGGCATTGGCGTCGATCGCATAGCGGCTCGGAATTCCCGATCCGATATCGATCACCGCCCGCCACTTCGCGAATTTCGCGCCCAGCGTGTAGTACTCGGCCAAGCGCTCGCGCAATCCATCGAGCCCCTCGGTAATGGTCTCGCCGGGAAAGCCCGCGAGCGGCTTCGCGCCCATGTCGACCTTGATGCCCGGCAGCATGCCGTGCTGCTCGAGATAGCGTGCGAACGGCAGGCCCTCCTTGGTCTTCTGACGAATCGTCTCGTCGTACATGATGACGCCGCTGATGTACGCCTCGGCGCCCGGCGCGGTGAACAGCATTTCGCGGTAGTTACGCCGATTCTCCTCGGTGGACTCCAACTTGATGCTGTCGAAGCGCTTCTTGATGGTGCTGGTGCTCTCGTCGGCGGCCAAAATCCCTCGATTCTTTGCGACCAACGCGCGCGCGACGGCGCTTAAGCTTGCGGTGTTCATGTCTGGCGAGTCTCGCTGATATTCGGGGTGGAAGCTCATAAGAATAACAAAATCAGACTGCATTCGCCCCGCGGGTGGAACTTGAAACTAAATAGGACTAAACTAGTCCTACATAGCACGCGTTTCAATTGGAGGGTGCAACCGTATGTTGCGAATGGGCAAGCTGACCGACTACGCGACCGTCGTGCTCGCAAGTTTAGCGCAAGAGCCCGCACGGCATCGTGCCGCCGCGGAATTGGCGGAGCGCACCCGCCTCTCCCGGCCCACCGTGAGCAAGGTGCTCAAGGGTCTGCAGCGCGCCGGCATGGTCATTTCCTCGCGCGGTGCGCAAGGCGGGTATCGGCTCGCCCGCGGTCCCGAACAGATTACCGCGGCGCAGATCCTCGACGTCTTCGAGGGTCCGATCGCGATCACAGAATGCAGCGGCGCATCGAGCCACTGCGGCATCGAGCGCCAGTGCCGCGTCGGCGGGGCCTGGCAGCGGGTGAATGCCGGCATTCGCCGCGCCCTGGAAGAGGTGACGCTGCGCCAATTGGCGGGGTTGGACTCGGCCACTTTACGGGTCGCCGATCTGGCGTCTGAGATTCGCGTGCACACCTGAATGACGGCGCAAACGTAATGGCAAACGGAAATTTTAGTGTCTAGCAAATCTCAAGAAGTCGAAGCCGTTCTCGCGCAGAAGTATCGGCATGGATTCGTCACCGACATCGAGTCCGACAGCTTGCCGCCCGGACTCGACGAGGACGTCGTGGCCGCCATATCCAGGAAGAAGCACGAACCGCAGTTCCTGCTGGACTGGCGCCTCAAGGCTTACAGACACTGGCTGACCATGCGGGAGCCGACATGGGCGCACGTGCGCTACAAACCCATCGACTATCAGGACATCTCGTACTACTCGGCGCCGCGCGCCCCGGCGAATGCGCCGAAGAGTCTCGATGAGGTGGACCCGAAGCTGCTCGCCACTTACGCGAAGCTCGGTATCCCGCTGCACGAGCGCGCGCGCCTCGCCGGCGTCGCCGTCGACGCCGTATTCGACAGCGTGTCGGTGGCGACGACATTCAAGGACAAATTGTCCAAGGCCGGAGTCATCTTCTGTTCGTTCTCGGATGCGGTTCGAAATCATCCGCAGCTCATCGAGCGGTATCTGGGCAGCGTGGTGCCGCCGGGCGACAACTTCTTCGCGGCCCTCAATTCGGCGGTGTTCTCCGACGGCTCCTTCGTGTATGTGCCGCCCGGTGTGCGCTGCCCCATGGAACTGTCGACGTATTTTCGCATCAACGCCGCCAAGACCGGTCAGTTCGAGCGCACCCTGATCATCGCCGCCGAAGGCGCCTCGGTCAGCTACTTGGAGGGCTGCACCGCGCCCATGCGCGATGAGAACCAACTGCATGCCGCCGTGGTGGAGCTGGTGGCCCTGGACGATGCCCAGATCAAGTATTCGACCGTTCAGAACTGGTATCCGGGGGATGAGCGCGGTGTGGGCGGAATCTACAATTTCGTCACCAAGCGCGGCGAATGCCGCGGGCGCAATTCCAAGATTTCCTGGACGCAGGTGGAAACGGGGTCCGCCATCACCTGGAAATATCCGAGCTGCGTCCTTAAGGGCGACAACTCGATCGGCGAGTTCTACTCGGTCGCCGTCGCCAACAACTATCAGCAGGCGGACACCGGCACCAAGATGATCCACATCGGCCGCAACACCAAGAGCACCATAGTGTCCAAGGGGATCTCGGCCGGTCATGCCGAGAACACCTATCGCGGGCTCGTGAAAATCCTGCCGAGTGCCGCGGGCGCGCGCAACTTCACCCAGTGCGATTCGCTGCTGATGGGACCGAAATGCGCGGCGCACACCTTTCCGTACATGGAGGTCAAGAATCCGACCGCGACGGTCGAGCATGAGGCCAGCACCTCCAAGATCGGCGAGGATCAGCTGTTCTACTGCCTGCAGCGCGGAATTTCCGCCGAGGACGCGGTCAATATGATCGTCAGCGGATTCTGCAAGGTGGTGTTCAAGGAGTTGCCCATGGAGTTCGCCGTCGAGGCGCAGAACCTGTTGAGCGTGAGTTTGGAAGGCGCCGTCGGCTGACGGCCTTTGAGAGGAATGATCTTGCTGAAAATCACGAACTTGAGCGCTCGCGTCGCGGGCAAAGACATACTGAAAGGCGTCAACCTCGAGGTCCGGGCCGGCGAGGTCCATGCCATCATGGGTCCGAACGGCTCGGGCAAGAGCACCCTGGCCCAGGTACTGGCAGGACGCGAGGACTACGAGGTCACCGGCGGATCGGTGGCCTACGAGGGCCGCGACCTTCTGGCGTTGCCCGCCGAAGAGCGCGCCCGCGCCGGCTTGTTCCTGGGCTTTCAATACCCGGTCGAGATTCCCGGCGTCAACAATGTCTATCTGCTGAAGGCCGCGCTCAACGCCAAACGCAAGGCGGCCGGCGAGCCCGAAGTCGACGCCTATGACTTCCTTGCGCTCATCAAGCAGAAAATGAAACTCATGCACATGAGCGAATCGTTCCTGACGCGCGGCGTCAACGAAGGCTTCTCGGGCGGCGAAAAGAAGCGCAACGAGATCCTGCAGATGCTGGTGTTGGAGCCCAAGCTCGCCATCCTGGATGAAACGGATTCGGGCCTCGACATCGATGCGCTCAAGGTCGTATCAGCGGGAGTCAACAGCCTGCGCCATCCCTCGCGCGCGGTGGTGCTGGTGACCCACTACCAGCGCCTGCTCGATTACATCGTGCCGGATCAGGTCCATGTGTTGTCGGGCGGCCGCATATTGAAGTCGGGCGACAAGTCGCTCGCGCATGAGCTCGAGCGGCGCGGCTATGACTGGCTGCTGGAGACGCAGGTCGCATGAGCGCTACACAGCATACGACCTCCCCGCCGCAGTCGGCGGCACTGCGCTCCTTCGCGTCCCAATGGCGGACGCGGCCGGCCGACTCGTTGTCGCCGCTGCGCGAGCGGGCCCTGCAGCGATTCCTCGCGCTCGGCCTGCCGACCTTGAGCGATGAGACTTGGCGGTATACCAATTTGCGCAGCCTCGCCGCCCAGAGCTTCGTGGACGCGCCGCAACGAGCGCACGGCGACTTGGCGCCGGGCGCAGCCCTGTCGCTGCTCGGCGAGAGCGCCGGCGCCACGGTGGTTCTGGTCAACGGTCATGCGCTGTCGCCGATATCTGATAGGTTAATTAATGGTATTGAAATTCATAGCTTACGAGATATATCTCAACTAGATCCGATGCTATTGCAGCGCTACCTCGAACCGTTGCCGGACGCGGACCAACAGCGCTGGGCGCTGCTCAACACCGCGCTCTTTCAGGATGGCCTGTTCATCAAGATCACCGCCCGCTGCGCCACGCCGCTGGTCATCCTGCACGTCGCCAGCGGCGACGACGCGAATGCCATTGCCTATCCGCGCATCATCGTCGAGGCGGCCCCAGGATCGGGCGCAACGCTCATCGAGCAGCACGTGGCGCAGGGCGAGCACACGCCGCTGATCAATTCCAGCACGCAAATCTTTCTGGGCCGGGACGCGCAGTTCGAACACTACCGAGTGTATGCGACGGGCGCGGGCGCCACCCACTTGGATTCTCTGCGAATTCACCAGGACAAAGACAGCCGCTGCCGGCAGTTCACCGTCGCCTTGGGCGGGGGTCTCGTGCGCACGAATCTGGAGGCGCATCTGGATGCGCCGGGAGCATCGCTCGAAAGCCGCTCGCTGCTCGTGGGACACGAGGACCGGCACGTCGATTGCGTCAACATCGTGACCCACGGCGCGCCCGATACGCGCAGCGCTCAAACCGCGCGCGCCATCGCCGGCGATACTAGCCGGCTGATATTCAACAGCAAGGTGATCGTCGATGCGGGCGCCGTGCGTTCGCAGTCGCAGCAGTCCTGCCGGGGCCTCCTGCTGTCGCCGGCCGCCGAGATCGACACGCGGCCGCAGCTCGAAATTCACGCTGACGAGGTCAAGTGCGCGCACGGCGCGACCACCGGACGGCTCGACCCCGACATGTTGTTCTACATGCTGTCCCGGGGACTCGACCGCGAGACGGCGCAGAGCCTGCTGGTGTTCGCGTTTCTGGCGGATGTACTCACCGGCATGTCGGTGGAGCCGGCGCGGGCGGCGATCGAGCATGCGTTGATCTCCCAGCTTCCCGACTCGCAAACATTGCGGAAATTTCGATGAAAAACATCGCATTGGTCGACCGCCCCGCCGGCTTCGACGTGCACGCGCTGCGCCGGCAGTTCCCCATTCTGGCGCGCACGGTGCATGGCAGGCCGCTGGCATATTTGGACAACGGCGCCTCGGCACAGCGTCCGAGCGCCGTGATCGACGCCGTCGACGACTATGAGCGCCGCCACCACGCCAATATCCACCGCGGCGTGCACACGCTGAGCCAGGAAGCCACGGCCATGTACGAATCCGCGCGCGATCGGTTGGCGCGGTTCGTCAACGCGCGCTCGCCGCATGAAATCATCTTCGTGCGCGGCACCACCGAGGCGATCAATCTCGTCGCCCAGAGCCTTGCCCGGCCGACGCTGAAACCGGGCGATGAGGTACTCATTACGCATTTGGAGCACCACGCCAACATCGTGCCGTGGCAGATGGTCTGCGAGCAGACGGGCGCCAAACTGGTCGTCGCGCCCATCGATTCGCGCGGCGAGGTTCACGTCGATGCCGTTGTGGAATTGATGAGCCCGCGCACGCGCTTGTTCGCCTGCGCGCACGTATCGAATGCGCTGGGAACGGTTCTGCCCGTACGGCGCCTGATCGCCACCGCCAAGGCCCGCGGCATCGTCACGCTGATCGACGGCGCACAGGCGGTCTCGCACATGCATGTCGATGTGCAGGAACTGGGTTGCGATTTCTACGCCTTCTCGGGCCACAAGATGTTCGGCCCCACCGGCGTCGGCGTCCTGTACGGACGCGAGCAGCTGCTCGAACGCATGCCGCCCTGGCAGGGCGGCGGAGAGATGATTCTCGCCGTGACTTTCGCCAAGACCACTTACAACGGTCTGCCCAACAAATTCGAGGCGGGCACGCCCAATATTTCCGGAGCCATCGGCTTGGGTGCCGCGGTGGATTTTCTGTCCGGGCTGGATCGCAACGCGGCGCACGCCCACGAGAGCGCCCTGCTCGAGCATGCGACTGCCGTACTCGGCCGGATTCCGCAGCTTCGCATCGTAGGCACCGCCGGCGAGAAGGCGAGCCTGGTGTCCTTCTTCGTCTCCGGGGTGCATCCCCACGACCTGGGAACCATCCTCGACGAGGATGGGATCGCCATTCGAACGGGGCATCATTGCGCCATGCCGGTCATGGAATTCTTCGGGCTGCCGGCCACCGCGCGAGCTTCGTTCGCGTTCTACAACACCTTCGAGGAAATCGACAGGCTTGCCGCCGGCGTCGAACGCGCCCGCAAGTTGTTCGCCGGGGAGTCATCCTAGGCATGGAACTCAACGATCTGTATCGGGACGTGATTCTCGACCACAACCGCCGGCCGCGTAATTTCGGCGCTTTGGAACCGGCCGATGCCAGCGTCGAGGGGTTCAACCCCATGTGCGGCGATCGGCTCACGCTGCGACTGCGAATGGCCGACGACCGGATCAGCGACATTCGCTTCGAGGGGCAGGGCTGCGCAATATCCACGGCATCGGCTTCGCTGATGACTGAAGCGGTCAAGGGCAGGACGCGCTCCGAGGCGCTGCAATTGTTCGATCGGATGCACGAGCTGCTCACCGACGATGCGGCGTCGCACGCCGAGGAGCTCGGCAAACTCGCGGCACTGTCCGGAGTCCGGGCATACCCGGCGCGGGTGAAGTGCGCGAGCCTGTGCTGGCACACGCTCGCCTCGGCGCTGCGATCGTCCGACCCGCAGGCGCTGCCCGCGGTCTCCACGGAGTGAGATCCGAATCCCATGCATGCGTACGAAAATGAACCCATCGTCGTGCAACGCAACGTCAAGGCGGTGGCCATCCCCGCGGGCGTCGAAGTCAACCTCAAGCTGGGATCGGTGGGCTACATCACGCAGGCCCTCGGCGGCAGCTTCACGGTGTACATCGACGGCAATCTGTTCCGCATCGCCGGCCAGGACGGAGATGCCATCGGCAAGACCGCCGCGACGCCGCCCGAAGTACCGCCCGGAGCTTCGGAAGAGGACATCAGGAACATCGTGTGGCAGCAGCTCAAGACTTGCTACGACCCTGAAATCCCGGTGAATATCGTCGACCTGGGGTTGGTATACGAATGCGATGTCAGCAAGAACGAAGATGCGACGCGCACCGTCGACATCAAGATGACCCTGACGGCGCCGGGCTGCGGCATGGGCGAGGTGCTGGTGCAGGACGTGCGCGACAAGGTGCAGATAGTGCCCACGGTTGCCCGCGCGAACGTGGAGTTGGTGTTCGACCCGCCTTGGAATCAGACCATGATGTCGGATGAGGCGCGCCTGCAAACCGGCATGATGTGATGAAGTGGATCGACGCTGGGCCGACGGAGAATTTGCGTGACGGGGATGCAATCTCGATTCCAGCGGGTCGCCGCATGATCGCCGTGGTTCGAAGCGGCGACTCCTACTTCGCCATCGAGGACATCTGCACCCATGACGGCGCCCAGCTCACGGGCGGCGCCATCGAGGGAGGCGAGATCGTCTGCCCGCGCCACGGCGCGCGGTTCTGCCTGCGGACAGGGGAAGCGTTGAGTCCGCCGGCCTACGAGCCGGTGCGCGTATTTGCTACGAAAATTGAAGGTGGCCGATTGTGGGTACGCGCAGACTGACGCTGTTGCGTCACGGTAAAGCGCAGTCGATCGACGCCTGCGCGGAGGACTTCGAGCGCACGCTGACGCGCCGCGGCTGCATCGAAGCGCAGGAAATGGCGATGCGCATCGTGTACCGCGATCTCATACCCGACCTCATCTTGGTGAGTCCGGCGGAGCGCGCCTGGGCAACCGCCGAGATCGTCGCCGCCGCCTGCGAGCTCGACACGAAGCAGGTGCAGTGTGCGCGCGAGTTGTACCTCGCCACGGCCGACACGACCTGGCGGCTGCTCGCGCGGCAGGGCGCGACCCTTGGCCACATTCTGATCTGCGGTCACAATCCCGGCTTGAGCGACCTCGCGAGCCGCTTGGGGCCGAAGCCGCAGCCACGCGAACTGCCCACCGCCGGCCTCGCGAGCGCGCTCTGGCACAACGCTCAATGGGCAACGCTGCAACCCGAATCCGCCCAGAGCTGCGACCTGGACGACCCGGAGAGCATGGCGGATCTTTGGGTGTAGGAGCCCTAGAACGGCAAGCCGTGCGACTGGCCGCCCATGCACATCAGCATCGGCAAGGACAGGATGACATTGATGCGCGACGCCGTGCCCGCGATCTTGCGCGCCGCCGCCTTCTCCTCGTCCGTCGCCGGCACCAGACCGAGAATCTTCTTCTGGTTCGGCCAGATGAACACCCAGACATTGAACAGCATGATGGTGCCGAGCCAGGCGCCGACGCCGATGGTGCGAAAGCCTTGCTGCAGCGTAAAAGCCCTGACGATGGCGGTGAGGTTTCCGACCCCGTAGCCGTTGAGCAGATAGAACGCACCCGTGACCCAAGTGGCGACAGCGGCCCAGCGGAACCAGAGCAGCGCCGGCGGCGCAATGTACTTGGACACCCCCGCGCCCCCCGGTCCGCCCTTGTCCGCGGCCGCAACAGCCATGGCCGGCGTCTGTACAAAGTTGAAGTAGTACAAGAGACCGATCCACGCGACGCCGGAAAGGATGTGCAGCCAACGGTCGATGCGCACCACGTGAAAGCCCACCGCCATACCGGACCAGGAGGTGAGGCAGATGCCGATGACGACGGCGAGCACTACCCCGGTGGTGATGGCGCCCTTGACGGTGTTGATGGGATGCATGCGATACCCCTCGTTGGTTCTTGGAGTTGTGTTGTTGCCCCCGCGAGGGGAGGTCAAATTCTGCACCCGATCGAGGCTTGCGGTCAAAAGGGCGCCGGTCCGAGAATTGCCGCCTCCTAGGTTTGCTCGCGCTGCAGCTTCATCAGGCGCCGGCGATCGCGCTTGTCCGGCCGTGCGTCGGGGCGCGGCCGCGACGCCTGCGCCAGGCGCTGTTGCTC
>JBARBX010000276.1:0-5608 GCA_049793535.1 Steroidobacteraceae bacterium
CACCCTGGCCGTACGCACGCGCGGTGGCAAAGACGTAGGTAGTTTGGGGCTGGCCGAGCTCTCTACCTTGCTTTGCGACGAAGTCGCGAGCCGCGGCCGTCTTGTTTTGGAGGATCGCGTATCGCAACGTCGAAGCGCGTAAGGCGCAATGAGGAGATCTCCGCACCATCGGTGCGTGTGATCGCAGCGGATGGAAGCCAAGCAGGGGTCATGTCACGCGCCGAGGCGCTGCAAATGGCCAGTTCGCAAACACTGGACCTCGTCGAGGTCTCGCCGATGGCGGAACCCCCGGTGGTTCGTGTAATGGATTTCGGCAAGTTCTTGTTCGAACAAAACAAGAAGGCGCACGCGGCGAAGCGCAAGCAGAAGCAGATTCAGGTTAAAGAGGTGAAATTTCGTCCCGGGACGGAAGAGGCGGACTACCAGGTCAAACTGCGTAGCATCATCCGCTTCCTGACCGAGGGTGATAAGGCCAAGGTGACATTGCGTTACCGCGGCCGTGAGCTCGTGCATCAGGACATCGGCCGGCGTCTTTTGACGCGGATTTCTGAGGATCTCGCCCCGTACTCGGTGGTGGAGCAGAACCCGCTCATGGAAGGCAAGCAGATGATCATGGTGTTCGGGCCCAAAAAGAAGTGAGCGGCAGGCCTTAAACAGTTTGCCGTCCCGCCTGTAGCGGCGTCGCAAGACGCTTGTGAGCAGGGCCATAAAATTAGGAGTCGATATGCCCAAGTTGAAAACTAAGCGGGCTGCGGCGAAGCGTTTTCGCAAAACAGCGAATGGCTTCAAACGCGGTCAGTCCCACCGTCGTCATATCCTGACGAAGAAACCCAGCAAGCGTAAGCGCCAGCTGCGCCGCGAGATGCACGTCAGCGAATCGGACGTGAAGCGCATCAAGCAGTGCTTGCCGAACGCCTAAAGTCAGGAGCAACAGAACATGGCACGAGTTAAACGCGGTGTCGTCGCCGGTCGGCGGCACAAGAAAATTCTCAAGAAGGCGAAGGGTTACTTCAATGCCCGGCGCAAGGTCTTCCGCACCGCCAAGCAGGCGGTCATCAAGGCCGGTCAGTATGCCTACCGCGGCCGGCGCGAGAAGAAGCGCGAGTTCCGCGCGCTGTGGATCACGCGCATCAACGCCGCTTCGCGCTTAAGCGGCATGACCTACAGCACGTTGATCGACGGGCTGAACAAGGCGGGTCTCGCCATCGATCGCAAGGTGCTCGCCGACCTCGCGGTCCATGACATGCCCGCCTTTACGGCCATCGCGGAGAAAGCCAAGGCCAGTCTCGCGGCCTGAAGCCGTGGCTGACACCCTCAATGCGCTCGTCGAGCAGGCGCTCGCAGACGTCGATGCGTCTGCGAGCCTTGCCGCTTTGGACGAGGTGCGCGTGCGGCTCCTGGGAAAAAAGGGGCTGCTCACCGAGCAGCTCAAGAGCTTAGGCAAGCTCTCGGCTGCCGAGCGCCCCGCGGCGGGCCAGCGCATCAACGATGCAAAGGCGTCGATCCAGACGTCGTTGGAGATGCATCGAATCCGCCTCGAGCAGGCTGAGATCGAGAGGGATCTGGCCAAGGGCGCCATCGATGTGACTTTGCCGGGCCGCGGACAGGAGCAGGGCAGTCTGCATCCTGTCACCCGCACGCGCCTGCGCATTGAGCGGATCTTCGCGCAGGCCGGATTCCAAGTGGCGACGGGGCCGGAAGTCGAGGACGACTTTCATAATTTCGAGGCGCTCAATATCCCGAAGAATCACCCGGCACGGGCGATGCACGATACGTTTTATTTTCCCGACGGGCGGCTGCTGCGCACCCATACCTCGCCGGTGCAGATCCGCAGCATGCGCGCGCAAGTTCCGCCGCTGGCGGTGATTGCGCCGGGAAGGGTGTACCGTGTGGATTCGGACATGACGCACAGCCCGATGTTCCATCAAGTCGAAGGCATGGCGGTGGGCGAGAACGTCAGCTTCGCGAACTTGAAGGCCATGCTGCACACCTTCGTCGAGCGCTTCTTCGAGCGGCCCTTAGGCATGCGTCTGCGGCCTTCGTATTTTCCGTTCACCGAACCCTCCGCGGAGTGCGACATCGAGTGCGTGTTCTGCAGCGGCAAGGGCTGCCGCGTCTGCAAGCAGACCGGCTGGCTGGAGATTCTGGGCTGCGGAATGATTCACCCCAATGTGCTGCGCGCAGCCAACATCGATCCTGAGCGCTGGCAGGGTTATGCGTTCGGGATGGGCATCGACCGGCTCGCCATGCTGCGTTACGGGGTCGATGATCTGCGCCTGTTCTTCGAAAACGATTTGCAATTCCTGAAGCAGTTCCCGTGAAAGTTACTTATTCATGGCTCAAGGAGTACGTGCCGCTCGCACCGCCCGCGACCCTGGCCCAGCAGCTCACGCTCGCCGGTCTCGAGGTCGAGTCGGTTACACCCGTGGCGCCGCCGTTCTCAGGCGTCGTGGTGGGCGAGGTGATCGAGTCGGGGCGCCATCCCGATGCCGAAAAGCTGTCTCTGTGCCAGGTCACCACCGACGGCGAGAATCGCCTGCAGATCGTCTGCGGGGCGAAGAACGTGCGCGCGGGCCTCAAGGTGGCGGTGGCGATGGTGGGGGCCTCGCTGCCGAACGACGTGAGCATCAATCGCGCCAGGTTGCGGGGCGTGGATTCGAACGGCATGTTGTGCTCGGCCCGAGAGCTGGGCTTGGGCAGCGAACACGACGGGATCATGGAGTTGCCGGCGTTTCTGAAACTGGGCGAGAACCTGCGCACGGCGCTCGATCTGGACGATGTGGCCCTGGAAGTGAACGCCACCCCCAACCGCGGCGACTGCATGAGCGTGTTCGGCATTGCACGCGACTACGCGGCGGCCCAGGAGCGGCGCTATCTCACGGCCCACGCATTTCCGATTGTTGCGAGTGGGACGGCGCGCTTTCCGGTCGCGCTCGATGCACCGGCGGCCTGTCCCATTTTTGCTTCGCGGGTGATCCGCGGCGTGAAGCTGGGCGTGACCAGCCCCGAGTGGCTGCGCGAACGCCTGCGCCGGGTCGGCATCAACAGCATCTCTCCCATTGTCGATGTCACCAACTACGTGATGATGGATTTGGGCCAGCCCATGCACGCCTACGATCTTGCCCGGCTCACCGACGGAATTCGAGTGAGGCAGGCTAGCTTGCGCGAACGGATCACGCTGCTGGACGACAAAGAGTACACGCTCGATCCGGACTGCCTGGTGATCGCCGACGCGCGCGGCGCGGTCGGACTTGCCGGCATCATGGGCGGACGGGACACGGCCATCGGCGACTCGACTCGCGATGTGCTGTTGGAGTCGGCTCACTTTGCACCCGGCGCGATCGCCGGACGTGCGCGCCGCTTCGGTCTGTTCACCGACGCGGGGCAACGCAACGAGCGGGGCGTAGATCCGACGTTGCCGCCCATCGCCATCGAGCGCGCGACGGCGCTGCTGCTGGACATCGTGGGGGGCGAGGCGGGGCCGGTGCAGGTGACTCGCGCGGACGCCGCGGCCGAGGCGCCCACCTGGGTGAGCCTCCGCCGTACCCGCCTCGCGAAACTGCTGGGAGCGACCGTGCCCGACGATGAGGTGCAGGGGGTGCTGTCCGCGGTGAGCGATCAAGTCGAGTCCACGACCGCGGGCTGGCGCGTGCATCGGCCGCCGCACCGATTCGACATCGCCATCGAGGAGGACTTGGTTGAAGAGGTCGCGCGACTGCGCGGCTTCGATCGCATTGGAGAGAGTCACGCCGTAGCGCCGCAGGTAGCGGGTGAATCCACCGAAGCGCATGTGACCAACGATCGATTGCTTAACGCAATGGCAGACCGCGGCTATCGCGAGGCCATCACTTACGCCTTCGTCGATCCCGTATTGCAGCAGCAGCTCTTTCCCGGAACCCTGAGTCTGCGGCTCGCCAATCCGATCTCCGCGGAGCTCGCCGACATGCGTGTGTCGCTTTGGGTGGGTCTGCTGCAGGCCTGCCGCGAGAATTTGCGGCGCCAACAAACGCGAGTCCGCCTGTTCGAGATCGGCAAGAAATTTCAGGTGGGCGAGCAGGCTGGGGAGCTGCGCGAGATCGAAACTTTGGCGGGCATCGCCACCGGCGCACGCTGGCCGGAGCAATGGGGCAGTGCGCGCGAAACCCTGGATTTCTACGACGTGAAGGCGGATGTGGAGAGCGTGCTCGCGCTCACGGGCGATGTCACGGCGCTGCGCTTCGAGGCCGACACCTTGTCCTGCCTCAGACCGGGACGTACCGCCCGTATTTATCAAGGCTCCACCGCGGTGGGGTGGCTCGGCGAACTTCATCCGCAAATTTCCAAGGCCGTCAATATGTCCAATGCGGCTATTTTATTTGAACTAGATATAGAATTAGCTTTTTCTGCTAAACCATTACAATTTCACAAGATTTCGAAGTTTCCGAGCGTGCGCCGCGATTTGGCGATCGTGGTCGACGAAAACGTCCCTCTCGCAGTGCTGCGGGAAAATGTTAGTGTTAGTGCGTCAGGACTATTACACGAACTGCGGGTGTTCGATGTCTACCGGGGACCTGGCGTAGAATCTGGTCGAAAAAGTGTTGCTTTAGGCTTGATTTTACAGGACTCTTCCCGCACTCTTACTGATGTCGACGCAGATACCGTGGTAACCGCAGTGGTTGCGCGGTTGCGGGATGAATTGAGCGCCACAATAAGAGATCAATAAGCATGGCAGCCCTGACTAAGGCAGAGATGGCTGAAGCCCTATTTGATCAACTGGGGCTGAACAAGCGGGAAGCACGTGAACTCGTGGATTTATTCTTCGAGGAAATTCGCGCTGCCCTGTCTTCCGGCGAGCAAGTCAAACTGTCCGGGTTTGGCAATTTCGATTTGCGGGACAAGAATCGGCGCCCGGGGCGTAATCCGAAAACCGGTGAGGAAATTCCCATCAGCGCCCGTCGCGTTGTCACCTTCCGTCCGGGCCAGAAATTGAAGGCTCGTGTCGAGGCGTATGCTGGAACCAAGCAACAATAGCGAACTGCCGCCGATTCCGGGAAAGCGGTATTTCACCATTGGTGAAGTCAGCGACCTGTGCGGAGTCAAACCGCATGTGCTGCGCTACTGGGAGCAGGAATTCCCTCAGCTCAAGCCCGTGAAGCGGCGCGGCAATCGCCGCTACTATCAGCGCCAGGACGTGCTGATCATTCGGCAGATTCGCAGCCTGCTGTACGAGCAGGGATTTACCATCGGCGGTGCACGCAATCGCCTCACCGGCGACGATGCGCAGGTGGACCTTAATCAAAGCCAGCAGCTCATCCACCAGATGCGCCTGGAGCTCGAAGAGCTGATCAAGATTCTTCGCCGCTGACGCCCAAAGCGGCCTCATCTTCAAGGCCCATTTGGGCTATCATTCGCTCCCGGTCGGGGCGTGGCGCAGCCTGGTAGCGCACTTGCATGGGGTGCAAGGGGTCGCAAGTTCGAATCTTGTCGCCCCGACCAATTTCACAAAGGTCCGTTCCGGACAGATGGGTAACGGTTTATACCGGACACATAGGTAACAGTTTAGAGGAAGTCACCGTAGAACCTCAACGTACGTAGAGTCTGAGGCCGCGACGCAGCTCATGGCCTGCAG
>JBARBX010000277.1:0-12779 GCA_049793535.1 Steroidobacteraceae bacterium
GCCGCGAGAGATCCGGCGCGCCGGCGCCGAGCCCGTCGGCGTCTATGTCGAGCGCAAGTGCGGTGTCGATGGTGGCGAGCTTGCGCGACAGCTCGAGCATGGCGAGCTCCTTGCGCAGGTTTTCGCCCACCTTGCCGCCAATGTCGCCGGCATGAGCGATCAGTTCGTCGAGCGTTGAATACTGGCTCAGCCATTTCGCCGCCGTCTTCGCGCCGACTCCGGTGATGCCCGGAATATTGTCCGAACTGTCGCCGACCAGCGCCAGGTAGTCGACGATCTGTTCCGGATAAACATCGAATTTCGCTTTGACCCCGGCGCGGTCGAGGCGCGTATTGCTCATGGTATTGATCAATTCCACCCGCGGTCCCACGAGCTGCGCCATGTCCTTGTCGCCGGTCGAGATCAGCACCTCATAACCCGCTTCCGCCCCCTGCTTGGCCAGAGTGCCGATCACATCGTCCGCTTCGACGCCGGCCACGCGCAGCAGCGGCAATCCCATCGCAGCCACTGCATCCAGCAGAGGTTGCACCTGCGAGCGCAGATCATCCGGCATGGGGGCGCGGTGCGCTTTGTACTGATCGAATAGATCGTCCCTGAACGTGCGGCCGGGCGCATCGAACACCACTGCGATACGCTGCGGCGATTCTTCCTTGATCATCTTGTTCAGCATGTTGAGCACGCCGAGGACCGCACCGGTGGGCTCGCCCTTCGAATTGCTGAGCGGAGGCAGGGCGTGGAAGGCCCGGTAAAGATAGGACGAGCCGTCCACCAAGATGAGTTTGCGCGCGCTCATGGAAAAAGGTTCAAGGCTTAGGTTAAGGGGTCGGGCTCGCCGCCGCACCCGGACTCGGTGCAGGTGCACCCGGACTCGGTGCAGGTGCCGGCGCGGAGGTGCGCGGTACTGTCTTCTTGTGCTTCGGGGCATCCGGGTGCACCAGAGGTCCTTTCTGGCCACAGCCGATGAGTATCCCCGCGAGGAATACCAGGGCCCATAGACGCTCAAACTTCATGCGGCGAGTATACCGCGCACCGCTTGGGAGCCGGTCTGAGTATTCCCCGTGCCTCGCGCGGGACAGGCTCCAGGCCGTTTGGCCGGAACTTCTCGGTGCGCCGGTCGGTCCCAAGCACTAGTACCAAGACGGGAGACGTTGATGAAGCGGATTTCAGTAACCTTGTCGGCAATCCTCGCGGTCGGCGCGTGCGCAGCGTCGACGAGAGCCTTGGCGGAGGATCCGGTGGGATTTTATCTCGGCGCCGGCGTGGGCTATTCCACGGTCAGGAGCGACGATCCCGCCTACGGACTTCCCGGGTATTTCAACGATCACCAAACGGCCTGGAAACTGATCGCCGGCATCCGCCCGATCCCGGTCGTGGGCGCGGAGGCCGAGTACATCGACTTTGGCCATCCGGACCACGGCTACACTGCCAACGGTTACGCCACGTACGGACTCGATTCTCACCCGCGCGCGGCGGCATTGTTCGCCGTCGGCTATCTGCCGCTGCCGGTGCCGTTCTTCGACGTCTTCGGCAAAGCCGGCGTCGCCCGCCTGCAAACCGATGTCACCACCGTCTCGAATAGCTGCGCTCCGCCCACGACCTGCGTCGTTGGCGGCGGGCCCAGCTTCTTCCGCCAAAATCAAACCGACAACCGATTCGCTTACGGCGTGGGGGTGCAGTCCAAAGCCTGGGGATTCGCGTTTCGCGCCGAGTACGAGCGGATCAGTTCGCAGTTCGGCGACCCGGATGCTCTGACGGTCAGCGCGACCTGGACATTCTAACGATCTAAAGAGGCCCCATCGTTCGGCACGTCGCGGTGCTGTGCTCTAAACTGGTGTTCATGAAGCACACCCACACCGCCGCTCCGGACGTATCATGCCAATCGATCCGGACCTGGGCCGCCGCGCTCGGTTTGGTCACCGCACTCGGCCTCATCGCCGGGCTCTGTTCCTGCGTCGAGGGAAAGCTGGCGGCGCCGTCCGCTGCCCCGCAGGCTGTCGTCGCGGCGCTGCGCTCGAAAGTCGACACCATCGTGGTCATCTACGCCGAGAATCGCGCGTTCGACAACCTGTACGGCAACTTTCCCGGGGCGCGGGGCTTAAGCGATGTCGTGGACCGCGACGGCCGGCCACTGCCCGCGTATGTGCCGCAGATCGATCGAGATGGGTCGGTGCTGGCGACGCTGCCGCGAACCTGGGGCGGCGTGACGGCCGCGGGGGTGCGGCCGGTGGTGACGGAGGCCGACAGTGCGGGCTTGCCCAATGCGCCGTTCTCCATCGAGCACGCCTTCACTCCGCAATCCAATGTCACTCTGTCGACGTCGACCGTCACACGCGACCTGGTGCACCGCTTCTTCGAACACCAGATGCAGATCGACGGCGGCAAGAACGACGGCTATGCCGCATGGTCCGACGCGGGCGGTCTCGCCCTGGGGCACTATGACTACCACGAATCGGCGCTGTACGAACTGGCCAAGGAATTCGTGCTCGCCGACAACTTCTTCCAAGGCGCCTTCGGCGGTTCGTTCCTGAATCACCAGTACCTGATCTGTGCCTGTGCGCCGGAATACCCCAATGCGGACACGGCGCCGGCGAAACCGTCCATCGCGGTACTCGAGCAAGATGCGGCCGGACACTACTTGCCGCGGCTCAAGCTGGCCAAGAATGCAAAACGCTCGGCGCTGGATGAACCGCCTAGATTCCTGAAGAACGGCAATATCACGCCGGCCAACTACTTCGGCGACGGCAAATTTTACGCGGTGAATACCATGCAACCCGCGTATCAGCCGAGCGGCAACAAGCCGGCCGCCGCGGACGCAAGTTTGCTCTACGCCGATCCCAACAGGCCCACCACGTTGCCGCCCCAACGCCAGGGCACCATCGGCGACGCACTCGACGCCAAGCACGTCCATTGGATTTGGTACTCCGGTGCGTGGAACACGGCGCTCGCCGACGGTCGCCGCCCGCCCTCGGAGCCGCGCACGGCGATTTATGCGCCGGCGACTCCCGGCGGCAGTCCGGACTTTCAGCCGCATCACCAGCCCTTCAATTACTACGAGCGCTTCGATCCCGCGACCCATGCCGAGCAACGCGCCGCGCACTTGAAGGACTACGGCGATCTGATCGCCGACGCGGCCGCCGGCCGCCTACCCTCGGTGGTGTTCTACAAGCCGCAAGGCAATTTGAACCAGCACGCCGGCTACGCCTCGGTCGCGGAAGGCGATGCGCATATCGCCGATGTGGTGGCAAAACTGCGGGCCAGCCCGCAGTGGCGGCATATGGTGATCGTCATTACCTACGACGAGTTCGGCGGAGCGTGGGATCACGTCGCGCCGCCGCCAGGCGATCTATTGGGACCGGGGGCACGAATTCCCGCGCTCATCATTTCGCCGTTCGCCAAGCACGGCACGGTCGATCACACCCCGTACGACACCGCGTCCATCCTGCGTTTGATCACGCGCCGATTCGATCTTGCGCTGCTGCCGGGGATCAAGATGCGCGACGTGGCACTCGCCGCGCATGGCGCAGCGCCCATGGGCGACTTGACCCAGGCGCTCGAGCTCTCCCGCTAGGCTCAGTTCGACTTGGGCGCGGGTTTTGCGATCGGTGCCACGGGCGCGACGGGCGCGACGGGTGCGGCAGGCGGCGCACCGCTGGGTTTGACGCTCAGTAGCTGCACCTCGAATTTCAACACCGATCCGCCGGGTATGGGTCCTTGGCCGTTCGCGCCGTAGGCCAGCTCGGGCGGCACGAACACCAGCCATTTGGCGCCGGGCTTCATCAAGGCCAAGGCCTCCTGCCATCCCGGGATGACGCCGTTGGCCTTGAACGTCATGGGCACGCCGCGGGCGTAGGTGCTGTCGAATTCCGTGCCGTCGAGCAGCGTGCCGCGATACTGCACCGAGACTTCATCGGCGGGCATGACCGCGGGGGCTTTGGCGTCTCCCGGTTCGATGACCTTGTACTCAAGGCCCGAGGCGGTCGTGATCACGCCTTGCTGGTGCGCGTTCTTGGCCAGAAACTCCTTGGCGGCCGCTGCATTGCGCGCCGTGGTGCGCAATCTCGCCGAGCGCACATAGGCATTGACTTGCTGTTGATCGGCAGCGGTGGCCCTCTTCCCTGCCAAACCATCCATCATGCCGCGCTTAACGGCATCGAGGTCGACTTGATCGGCGATGTCGGCACGCCGCATCTGCTCGCCGAAGGTGAGGCCGATGATGTAGCCGGCTTGACCGGGAGAGAGTGTCCCGGAGGCATCCGGCCCGCCAAGAAGCTTGTCGGCGGGCGCCGGTGCCGGCGTTGCAGGCCTCTGGGAGGGAGTCTGGGCAAGGGCCATCGGCGCGGCCGCCGCCATGACCCAGACGCACCATGTCCGGCGAAGATTTGCGAGGTTGGCTTGTGTCATGGCGGGCACCATACGTTAAGTCGGGTTGCAGGCGCCAGCGTCGTGAGTGTTCCCCGTGGCCGCCAACGTCCCGCGGCGGATCACGGCCACCGTCAGCCGCGACGTACACACCAATTCTCCCGCCTCGTTCACGATGTCGATGACCCAGACGTGAGTGCGTCCTCCCAGATGCTTGGGCCGGGCGGTGCCGGTCACCTGTCCGGTACGCGCCGCCCGCACATGATTGGCGTTGATTTCCTGGCCCACGCACAGAAACTCCTGCATGTCGATGCTCATGCTTGCTCCCGTGCTGCCCAGGGATTCGGCCAGGGCCACCGAGGCGCCGCCGTGGAGCAAGCCGAAGGGTTGACGCGTCCGCGCATCGACAGGCATGGTGCCCCGGACGAAATCATCGCCGATTTCGGTGAACCTGATTCCGAGGTGGTCGACCAGCGTGCCCACGCTGCCGTTCAACTCCTCCAGCGATTTCAAACTTTTCCATATCGTCATTCGGGGTCCTTGAGCTTGGCGGACACACGCCGGTAGGCTTCGCGAAACGGAATGCCCTCTTCGGCCACGAGCGCGTTCGCCGCCGCCGCCGCATGTATCCCAGCATCGAGCCGAATATTCTCCGGCCGAAAGCGCACCCCGTCGAGAGCGCCCGGCAGGATGCCGAGCGTCTGCAGGCAGGAATCGATGCCGCGAAACAGCGGCGGTTTGATGAGCTGCAAATCCCGGTGATAGCCCGAGGTCAACTTCTGAGTGATGCCGAGCACCTCGTTGAGCGCCGCCTGTGCGACGGCGCTGCGCCCGCGCACCAGTTCGAAGACGTCGGGATTGCGCTTCTGCGGCATGATGGAGGAGCCGGTGGTGAAGGCATCCGGCAGCGACACGAAGGCGAATTCCTGGGTGTAAAAAAGCAGCAGGTCGGACGCCAGCCGGCCCATGTCCTGCGTGAGCAGGGTGATCTCGAACAACAGCGACGCCTCGGCCTTGCCGCGGGAGAGCTGCACCGCCGTCACCGGCTCCTGAGTGACCTCAAATCCCAGACGCCGGCGGGTTTCCTCGCGGCTCACGTTGAGATTCGGCGTGCCGTAGCCGGCCGCGGATCCCAAGGGGTTCTGGCCGATGCGCCTCCGGCACAGCTCAAGACCCACGGCGTCGTCGCGAATCTCCGCGGCAAAGCCCTGCGCCCACAGCGCGACGCTGCTCGGCATGGCCTGTTGCATGTGAGTGTAGCCGGGCAGCGCCACCTCCGCATGCCGCTTGGCCAACGCATCGAGCGCATCCGCGACCGCCGTCGCGCCGTGCCGCAGATCCACGGCGGCGTCGCGCAAGTAGAGGCGCAGTGCGGCAAGCACCTGATCATTGCGCGAACGGCCGGCATGCAGGCGACCGCCCGTCTCCCCCAAGCGCGCGGTGAGCAGATTCTCGATCGCCGTCTGGCAATCCTCCTGCTCCAGAGAGATGCGCCAAACTCCACGCGCATGCTCCTCGCCGATCGCGGTCAAGGCCTCGCGAATGGCGTCAAGGTCCGGCGCCGACAACAGCCCCGCCGTGTGCAGCATTTCCGCGTGGGCGATCGAGGCCCGTACGTCGTAACGCACCAGCCGATTGTCCAGCACGACATCGTCACCCGCCGTGAACTCGAGCACTCGGGCGTCGAGCGGAGTCCCCTTGTCCCAGAGCCGCGTCATCCCGATGCGCTCAATTGTTCCGCCGGGCTCAAGGCGGTGAGGTCGGCCACCACCAGGGTGCCCGTGCCTTCATTCGTAAATATCTCGGCGAGCAGGCTATCCGGGGATCTGTAGCTGATGATATGAACCCGGCGCACCCCGCCGCGGATGGCATTTTCGATCGCCGCCGCTTTGGGCAGCATGCCGTCCTTGAGCGAGCCCTGGTCGCGCAGACGCTTCAATCCCTTGATGTCGGTGTACGACACCACCGAACTTGGATCATCCGCGCGCTCGAGGATGCCCTGGGCTCCGGTGCAGAGCACGAGTTTTTCCGCCGACAACGCGCCGCCGATGGCGGCCGCCACGGTATCGGCGTTGATGTTGAGCAGAATGCCGTTCGAGTCCGCCGACAAGGGGCTCACCACCGGCATCAAGCCGTCCGCGAGCAGCTTCTCGATCACCGCCGTATTGACCGAATCGATATTGCCGACGAACCCATAGTCCACGGTCTCGGTCGAGCCTTCGGAAATGCGCACGGGCGGGCGCTTGTGCGCGCGGATCAATCCCGCATCGACGCCGGACAGGCCAATGGCCTCGATGTCGAGCTCCCGGCAGATCGCGAGTATGCGCGTGTTGATGAGGCCGTTCAGGACCATGGCGGTCACGTCGATGGACTCCTTGTCCGTGACTCGCCGGCCGTTGACCATGCGGGTGTCCAACCCCAAGGTCGCCTGCAAGCTGTCCAATTGCGGCCCGCCGCCATGGACCAGCACGGTCTTGATGCCCACCTGGTGCAGGATGGCCACCTGCTCGATCAAGGCGCGCGTCGATACCTCATCGCTGAATACGGCTCCGCCCGCCTTGATGACGAACACCTTGTTCTTGTACATGCGGATGTAGGGCGCCGCGCTTTTGAGCGCACGCACGGCGATGGAAGGGTCCGGTCGGCTCATGATCATTGAATTCTCCCCAAAGGCGCGTTAGCCAAGCATGCGGTGCAGAACCGCCATCTGCACGATCAGACGATTGAAGGCCTCGAGCTTGACCACCGCGCGCGGGCCGTCCAGCACTTCGTCGGCCACCGCGACATTGCGGCGCACCGGCAGGCAGTGCATGAGCCTGGCATCGGGCGCTGCGCCCGCGAACCACGGTTCGCGCACGCACCAATCAGCAAGATCGGCGCGCAGCCGCAAGTCCGCGTCGGTGTCGCCGTAGTAGGTGGTGGTGCCCCACTCCTTGGCATACAGCACGCTGGCGCCGGCGAGCGCCGCCTTGCGATCGGAGGTCTCGGTGAGCGAGCCGCCGGCCTCGGCCGCGGCCAGGCGCGCGTTCTGCATCACGGACTGCGGCAAGGCGAACCCTTCGGGCCGCAGGACCACGACTTCCATGCCGCGCATGGCGGCCATGTGCACGGTGGCCGCGGCAACGGCCAGGGGCAAGGCTTTCGGGTGATAGACCCAGCTCAGGACGAATTTGGCGCGCGTCGGTATGCCGAGCTCGTCCAGGGTGCGCCAGTCGGCGAGCGCCTGGCAGGGGTGATTCATCGCCGATTCCAAATTGATCAGGGGCTTGTCGCAGAGCGCATCGATCATCCCGAACAGCGACTCGCCGAGATCCGCATCGAGGTTCTTGCCCTCGGCAAAGGCGCGCACACCCAGCGCGTCGCAGTAGGACGCCAGCACCGGGATGCCTTCGCGGATGTGTTCAGCGGCCGTGCCGTTCATGATGGCATTGCGCCGCGTCTCCAATTGCCAGGTGCCCTGGCCGGGCGTGATCACGAAGGAGGATCCGCCGAGCCGCGCCATCCCGGCTTGGAAAGACGCCAGCGTGCGCAGCGACGGATTCATGAAAATCAGCCCCAGCACCTTGCCTGCCAGCGCGCGCGGGTCCGGCTTGTCCTTGAGCGTCTGGGCGAGCGCCAGCAAATCGAGCACCTGCCCGCGGCCGAGATCGGCGAGGTTGAGAAATCGCCTCATGCGGAGATTTTCGCCAAGGCGTCGCTCAAGCGATCCACATGACCCTCGTTCAAGATGTAGGCGGGCAGCAGGCGCAGAATGTGCGAATCCGCGCTGGTGCCGGCGAGGATGTTCTTTGCCAGCAGCGCCGCCTGCACCTCCTTGGCGGGGCGCGAGGTCCTGAGACCCAATAGAAAACCCGCGCCCTGCACGCCGGTGACGGGGCCGATGACGCAGCTCGCGCGAATGTAAGAAGAAACCTGGCGCACGTTCGCAAGCAGCGATTCGGACTCGATGGTGTCGATCACGGCTTCGGCCACCGCGCACGCCATGGGGCCGCCGCCGAAAGTCGTGCCCATGTCGTCGTGCTTGAGCTGTCCCGCGACCCGGCGCGACATCAGCAGCGCCGACACGGGAAAACCGTTGCCCAAGGCCTTGGCGGCGGTGATCATGTCGGGAACGACGCCGTAGAAATTGGCGGCGAAGGGCGCGCCGGTGCGGCCCACGCCGCACTGGACCTCGTCGAAAATCAACAGGGCGCCCACCTCGTCGCAGCGGCGGCGCAATTCCTCCAACAGGGGTTTGCCCACCTCGTAGGCTCCGCCCACGCCCTGAACCGGCTCGACGATCACCGCCGCGGTGTCCCGATCGACCAAGGCTTCGATGGCGCCCGCATTGTCGCGCGGCGCGAAGCTCACGTCGAAGGGCCTGCGTGGGAAGCCAGACCATTTCTCGAGCGCGCCCCAGGTCACCGCGCCCGCGGCCGCGGTTCGGCCGTGGAAACCGTGTTCGAACGCCACGATCTTGCTGCGGCCGGACAGCCTGAAGGAGAGCTTCAGCGCGTTTTCGTTCGCTTCGGCGCCGCTATTGAGCCAGAACACGGTGTCGAGGCCGAGCCCCACGAATTTGGCGAGCCGGGCCGCGGCGCGCTCGCGAACCACCAAGGGGATGGCATTGGTTTGGAAGGCCATCTGCCGCGCCTGCCGCTCGAGCGCGGCGAGCCAGCGCGGATGTCCGTAGCCTAAGCCCGCGACCGCGTGCCCGCCATAAAAATCCAAGATCTTGCGGCCGTCGCGCGTGTGCAGCCACACGCCCTCGCCATGCGCCACTTCGATGGGATATTGCGCAAACACCTGCGCCAGGTGGCTCGAGACAGCGTGGGTCGGGGCGGTCGTCAAAGGTGTGGCCATGATTGGTACCGATTGTCGTTAGGGATCGCCGGGTCCGCCGTCAAGTCCAACCGGGCGCCGGCGCGGTGAGGCCGGTCGTTTCGGGGAGACCCAACAGACGATTCATCCACTGAATGGCACCGCCGGCGGCGCCCTTGTTGAGATTGTCGACCACCGACATGACGGCAATGGAATTGCCGTTGGTCACCGCGCCCAAGTGCGCATAGTTGCTGGTGGCGACATCCTTGATCCGCGGCGCCGACTCCCCAACCCACACGAACGGGCAGTCCTTGTAGTAGGTCTTGAGCGCCTCGAGCGCCTGGGCCGTGGAGAGGGATTTCTTCAGCCCGGCCTGCACCGTGACATGGATGCCGCGCGCAAAGGGACCCGAGTGCGGGACGAAGTTGAGCTCGGCCTCGATGCCGGAGGCGAGCTTGGCACAGGCGATGATTTCCGGCACATGCCGGTGACTCAAGGCGCCATAGGTGTACAGATCGCTGTGCCGCTGCGGATGATGCGTACCCTCGACCGGCTTGCGGCCGGAGCCGGTGCTGCCGGTGATGCCGGTCACGAATAGGCGGGTATCCGTCAGCCCCAGCGCCAGCAGGGGCACGATGGCGAGCAGCGTCGCGGTCGCGAAGCATCCAGGGTGCGCGACATGCGGGGTCGGCGACTTCTGCAAATGCTCCGGCACCGCACAGGTGAATTCGTGAATCCTTGCCGGCGCGCCATGCGCATGCTTGTACACCGACTCGTAGGCGGCTGCACTCGAGTAGCGGAAGTCGGCGGAAATATCCACGCAGTGAACCCGCGCGCCCGCCGCTTCGGCGGCACCCAGCAGCCGGTCGATGAGGGCGGCGGCGACGCCATGGGGCGCCGCGGAAAACAGCGCCGAGCGCGGCGCGCTGCGGATGAGGGCTTCGATCTGCTCGAGCGCCGCGAACTTGAGCTCAGGATAAGACGGGCGCAAATGCGCAAAGGCGCCGGCCACCGACGCACCGGGCTGACTGTCCGAGAGCACGGCGGCGACCTCCAGCTCCGGGTGCCCCGCAATCAGCCGCAGCAGCTCGCCGGCCACATAGCCGGTGCCGCCCAGCACGATCGCCGGGGTTTTTGCGCTCATTGGGGGTGCGCCATCATTCGGCCGCCACTTTGGATTCGCGCGCCTGGGTCAGGCCCATCCGCGCGATGATGTGATCGCCCAGGTCCGCAGGATTGCTGATGGCGTTGAAGGCTGCCACGTTCATCTGCTCGCGGATGATCTCGACCCCGACCAGATTGTCGGTGGCGGGGCCGGTGACCACCGCGGGTTCGATGCCGAAGCGCTCGCGCAACAATTTGACGCCGCCCCAGGCGGCCACCGGATCATTGGCCGACAGCACCACCGCGGTCAGCGCCTGCTTGATGTCGGGCTGCAGCAGGATGGATTCCACGCCGTACGTTCCCAGAAGCCCGTCTCCCAACTCGAACACGATGACATCCGGCTGGCCCGCCGCCATTTCCGTCAGCATGGTGCGCGTCAGCGCCGGCCCGCACTTCGCGGTGGTGGTCACGATCCCTAAATCCGTGAAGATCATGGTGCGCCGCGCACCCGAATCCTCGAACGCAAGAATGTCACGCCGCAGCGACACGCCGGTCGCCTTGAAGGCATCCACCGTGAGCCCTCGATGGCGCATGCGCGCGATGATGGCGGAGGCCGCCGCGGTCTTGCCGGCCTCCATGCAGGTGCCGGCCAGCGCCACCACCGGCACGCCGCGCACGTTGAGCGCGGCCGCATAGTCCAACGCCTTGTAGCCCACCTTGGCGGGCACGCCGATGCGCTCGCCCAGATAGGGAAAGGTCAGCACGGCGCCCAAGACCTTGCAGTCGAAGGGCTTGCCCTTGTCCGGGGTGGCGGAATCGCAGATGCCGAGCACCCCGCCGATGTTCAGCATCTGAATCACATCGCCCGGCTTGAGCGCATCCGGGATGTGGCCCGAATAGCCGAACAAGGCCTTGCGGTGACCCAACGCGCCCACCACCACATCGCCGCGTGCCACCTTCGCCATGCGGCCGCTGGTCAACTCCAGCGTGTTGTAGGTCGACTTGTTGTTGAGGATCTCGACCACCACCACCAGGCCTTCCTCGCAGGGAATATCGGCGGCGATGCGTACTTCGTGCGACAGGCCGCAGGCCTGAGTCACCGAGGCGATTTTGTCGACCACCACCGTGCGCATGCCGCTCATGGTTTGTCCTGGCCGGCACGCCGGTAGAACACCCCGGTCAGGGCCAGCATCTTCGAGTACCCCAAGGCATCGGCGGGCGTCCACTCACCGGCCGCTTCGCCGTAAACGCCCTTCGATGCCGCCATCAGGGAATACGGCGAGGTCACGCCCTCCACGAAGATCGCTCCCGGGCGGAACAACACACGGACCTCGCCGCTGACCCTCGCCTGGGACGACAGGAGCAGCGCTTCGATGTCGCGGCACACCGGATCCAAGTGCTGCCCCTCGTGCACCAAATCGCCATAGGGTTGCGCCACGGACTCCTTGATGCGCGCCTGCTTGCCGGTCAGCACCAGCTTCTCCAGTTCGCGATGCGCCGTCAGCAGCACGTCGGCGGCGGGCGCTTCGAAGGCCACCCGTCCCTTGGTGCCGATCACGGTGTCGCCCAAGTGAATGCCGCGGCCGATGCCGAAGGGGCCGGCGAGCGTCTCCAGCGTTTCGATGATGGCGACGGCCGGCAGTGCGGTGCCGTCCAAGCTCACCGGAACTCCCCGGCTGAAGCCGATGGCATGGCGCTCGGCGGCGCGCGGCGCCGAGAAGGCGTCCTTGGAGAGCACCCATGCGCTCTCGGGAATGCTGCCCTCGGAGGTCAACGTTTCCTTGCCGCCGATGGTGACTCCCCACAGGCCGCGGTTCACCGAGTAGGCCGCGCCGAACGGTGGAATCGGCAGGCCATGATCCTGTAGGTACTTGAGCTGTTCCGGCCGCTTGAACGCGCGGTCGCGCACCGGCGCGATGATCTCAAGGTCGGGTGCCAGGGCGCGCAACGCCACCTCGAACCGCACTTGGTCGTTGCCCGCCGCCGTGCAGCCGTGAGCCACGCTGGTCGATTTCAGCGACAGCGCCATTTGCGCAATGGTCTGCGCCTGCAGCACGCGCTCGGCGCCCACGCACAGGGGGTACACCCCGCCGCGGCGTACATTGCCCATAATAAGAAATTTGAGCACTTGCTCGAAGTAGGCGCTGCGCGCGTCGATGAGATGATGCTCGATGGCACCCAATTGCGTCGAGCGCTCCGCCAGCGACTGCGCCGCCGCGGCATCGATGCCGCCGGTATCGACGGTGACGGTAATCACCGGACGGCCATAGGTGTCCTTGAGCCATGGGACACAGAAGGAAGTGTCGAGGCCGCCGGAAAAAGCCAACAGTATGGGCTTTGCGCCCTGCAGGGAGGTCGATGTCATGGGGATCAGCGTCCGAAGAGGGCGAGAAGTCGGTCGGCCAGCTTGCGCTGCTCGCGCGCGCCGGCCGTGGCGATGAATATGGTGTCATCACCCGATAGGGTGCCGACGACCTCGGGCCAGCGGGCGGTGTCGATCGCCACCGCCACGCTGT
>JBARBX010000278.1:0-2902 GCA_049793535.1 Steroidobacteraceae bacterium
CGCCTGCATCACGGTGCCGCAGACACCGCAGGTGCGATGCGCGACGCTGGAATAGAATCGGGCAAACACCTCCGGTAGCTGGGTTTCGATGTTGCGCACGGCAACACGTTCCAAGTACAGGCAGTGCCCGCAGTTCTCGCAGTACCAGGAGAAGCCGTCCAATTCGTCCGCATGGCGGCGCCGCTCAACGACGATGCCGACGCTGCCCGCGGGGCGTCGCGGCGAGTGGGGGACTTCCGCGGGGAGCAGGAATACCTCTCCTTGCCGGATGGGCACATCCGTCAAGCGGCCGTCCTGCACCGTCTTCAGCAGCATGTCGCCCTCCACCTGGAAAAAGAACTCCTCGCTCGGGTCATGATGAAAGTCGGTGCGCGAATTCGGGCCGCCGACCGCCATCACGATGAACTCGCTGTCCTGAAACAAGAGCTTATTGCCGACCGGGGGCACAAGCCGCTGCCGGTTCTGCTCGATCCATCGGTGCAGGTTGAAGGGGGGCGTCACGCGCATCGCCTCATTATAGCGGTGTCGTGAAACTTCGCCGCGATTGCCGTACTCCAAGGTGGCGGAGGTCCGATATGCGGTCTGTCTGGTTGCTTGCCGGGGTGGGTTTGATGTGCGCGGCAGGGGCGTGGGCGGCCGATGCCGACCCGGGAAATCGCATACCGGCGGTATGGAAGGAACAGCACCTGAGCTTCGTCTACGTGGGGCGCACATCGCGCTATTCCTGCGACGGCCTGCGCGACAAGGTGCGCGCCATTCTGCTCGAGTTGGGGGCGCGCCGCGACTTGCAGGTCGCGGCGATCGGCTGCGAGCCCTCGGCCGCACTGGTACCCATCGCCTACTCCGGCCCGAGATTGACCATCGTGGCGTCGATGCCCGCGCTGCCGGATGCCGCCGCCAAACCGCTGCACCCAGGAGACTTGACGCCCGTGGATGCGCGCTTCGAGGCGTTTACCATCGCCAACGATCCGTTTCGCAACATGGGCATGGCCGACTGCGAACTGGTGCAGGAATTTGCGCGCCAAATCCTGCCGAAGTTCGTCACCCGCGACCTGAAGCAGGACATCTCCTGCATCCCTTTTGCAGAGAGCGGCAGCCGGTTTGTGGTTCGCGGCGAGATCCTGCGCGCGCTGCCGCGCGGACTGCGGCCTTAGGCGCCCCGTCCCCCGCAACCCACTTGTACCGGCGCAGCGTCCGGTACGTCGAGCCGCAGGGCCGTCAGGGTTCCTCCCCAGACGCAGCCCGTGTCCAGGCCGATGACATCGGCCTCGTTGAAGAAGCCCAAGGTGGACCAATGTCCGAAGACGATGCGGGGTCCACGCCAGCGAGCCTCGCGCGACTCGAACCACGGGATCAGCGCCGCACTCTGCATCTTCTTCGGCGATCCCTTTGCGCGCAGCATCAAGCGGCCCTCCGCATCGATGTAGCGCAGGCGTGTGAAGCAATTGACGATGAACCGCAGGCGCTCAGCGCCCTCGAGGGCATCGTCCCAGCGATCCGGCCGATCACCGTACAGCCGTTGCAACAGCCGTTGCGGGTCGCTGCGCAGAGCGCTTTCGAATTCGCGGGCGCACTGCCTGGCCAACGGCCAATCCCACTGGGGCGCCAGGCCCGCATGCAGCATGCAGGTGTGCAGCGCGCGATCTTCGTGGAGCAGCGGCCGCCCGGTGAGCCACTCGAGCAAGGCCTCGCGGTCTGAAGCCGCCAGGATCTCGCCCAAGGTGTCGCCGCTGCGAACAGGGGCGAATCCATAGGCCACGGCCAGCAGATGCAAGTCGTGATTTCCGAGAGTGACCGTTGCCGCCTCGCCCAACGCGCGGATTCTGCGCAGCACCCCGAGCGAGTCGGGTCCGCGATTGACCAGGTCGCCCACGAACCACAGCCGATCGCGATCCGGCGAGAAACGCAGCACATCGAGCAGCGCACCGAGCTCGTCGTTGCAGCCTTGCACATCGCCGATCGCATACAGGGCCATCAGCCACCCACCGGGTAGGAGCCTGTCGGGCTGCTAGTGCAGCACTCCGGGCATCGCCAGCCGAAACGGTGCGATCGGAGCATCGAATTGCTGTCCATCGTCGGCCACCATTTGATAGCTACCTTGCATGGTGCCGACCGGGGTCTCGATCACGGCGCCGCTCGAGTAGCGAAATCCCTGGCCGGGCTTCAAGTAGGGCTGCTCGCCGACCACGCCGTCGCCGCGCGTTTCCTTCACGTTGCCGTTGGCGTCCGTGATGATCCAGTGTCGCGTGAGCAAACGTGCCGGAACCCGACCCTCGTTGCGGATGGTGATGGTGTACGAGAACACGAACCGCTTGTCGCGCGGATCGGACTGTTCCTCGATATAGGAGGTTTCGACCTCGACGCGGATTCTGGGGTTGGGTTCCATTATTTCAGGCGGACCGCCAGCACGTCGCAGTGCGCCGCGTGCAGGACTGTGTCTTCCGTAAAGTTCACCAGGATGGCGAGTCCGTGACGCTCGCGGCTGCCGAGGACGATCAAATCCACTTGTTCTTGGTCCGCGACCCGCAAAATCTCCGCCTTGGTGTTGCCGACCTCCACGCGCCCGACCGCGCTCGGCAGCGCCAGCCGCGCGAGCAGGTCGGACAGTTTCGCGCGCGCGCGTTTGAGCAACTCATCCTCGATTTGTGCCGTCGGCATCAACGATTCGCCCAGCGGCTCGACCGGCACGAATTCCACGACGTGCAAGACCACCAGGGCGGCGTTCGAGTACGCCGCGAGGCTCCGCCCGGCGACGGCGACCTGCTCGCTGTCTTCCGACAGATCCAGCAGCACCAGGAGCTTCTTGTATCCGGCCATGCGTTCAAGTATAGCCGACCAATCCAGGCGCCTGTCTGAGTATTCCCCGCGGCTCAGCGGGAATACTCAGAGGCTCCTAGAGTAA
>JBARBX010000279.1:0-2874 GCA_049793535.1 Steroidobacteraceae bacterium
GCCGAACACAGCACTGCGCCGGCGGCCGCGATGAACAAAGCGGGCGCGCGCGCCCACAGCCCCGTCTTAAGAGAGTCCAGCATTACTTCCCCCTTGCGTATTTATATCGGCTGGCGCAGAGTGCTCCGCGGCAATCGCCTTGTCCATTATGTCGCGAAAGCTCGCGAGGGCGGCGTCCATTCGCATTGCCAGCATGGGCGCGTCGGGCGCGAGATCGAGAATTCGCTGCTGCGCCAGGATGATGTCCTGGTCTTCTTGAAAGCCCGCGAGCACGCTGCGGGTCAGATTCTCGGTGACCGACGGATCGTCGAGTGCGAAGCCGTGCGATTGCTGGAAGAAATAATGCGAGGTGGTCTCGGGAGTTACCGCCTGACAGCCGAAGAACTGCGCCGCATCCATGCGCTTGCCCTGCGGCGCGCCGGTACCCGTCGGGGCGCTGCCGGAGTCCATCAATAGCACGCCGGGGATGACCACATCGTAGATATTCCAGCGGTCGACGTTGCCGGGCCAGGTTTTGAGGTTGCGCAGGAAGGGCGCCGGTTCATCGTCGATCGACCAGCGCTCGACGCGTACGCTGCGCCCGTTGCGCGTGACCTTGGGCCGGATGCGGGCGTACTTGGCGCTGCCGCCGAGAGTGGTTTCGTGCACGAACGACAAATGGGAGAAATCCAACAGGTTGTCGGTGATCAGCAGGTAATTGGCCGCGTAGTGCAGGTACCCCGGCGTGCCGCGCCATCCCTTATCGTCCAGGGTGTGGGTGTCGGGGATTTGCGCGGGATCGGCCTTGTCGGCGTCGCCCATCCACACCCAGACCCATTTGAAGCGCTCGACCACAGGGTATGCGCGCACCTTGGCGGCCGGCGGAATGAAGTCCTGCGAAGGAATTTCCACGCACCGGCCGGTCTTGTCGAACTTGAGTCCGTGGTACATGCAGCGGATGGCATCGCCTTCGCGGCGCCCCTTCGACAGGGGTGCCGCGCGATGGCAGCAGCGGTCCTCCAGGGCCACGACTTCACCGGCGGCGTCGCGCCAGAAGACCAGGGGCACGCGGGTGATGATCCGCGCCCGCATGCCGTCGGCGGGGATGTCGTGCGACCAGGCCGCGACGTACCAGGTGTTCTTGAGGAAGTGGTTTGCCGTGCCCATCGCGGTCTCCCCGTTATTGAACCTCGCCGCTGCTATATTAGTAGGATATCGCAAGAATCAGGCGGGTGATGGATGCTGGCGGACGCGGGCTTGTTCTCGATACCGTGCGACGTTGCGCCGTTTCGATTGAGCGGCACGGTGTACGGTGCGCTGCTCAACCATCGCTCGGCGCTGGCGGCGCTTGGCGAGGACGCCCATCGGCCGCCCTACGACGCGCCGCCGGTCGCCCCCGTGCTCTACCTCAAGCCGCGCAATACCCTGGCGCTGCCCGGCGAAGTCGTGAGAATCCCGGCCGGAATCCCCGAACTCGAGGTCGGGGCGACCTTGGGGCTGGTGATCGGCCGCACGGCGTGCCGGATTTCAGAATCTTCGGCCTTGGAATACCTGGCGGGCTATCTCATTGTCGCCGACGTGAGCGTGCCTCACGCGAGCTTTCACCGGCCGTCGATTCGGTACAGGGCCCGGGACGGATTTTGCCCGCTGGGACCCGCGGTCGTTGCGCGGGCGGCGGTGGTGAATCCCGATGCGTTGACCGTTCGCGCCTATGTGGATGGAGCGTTGGTCCATACGGCGAGCACCGCCGATATGATCCGGCCGGCGGCGCGGTTGCTGGCGGATGTCACCGAGTTCATGACCTTGAGGCCCGGTGACGTGCTCGCGCTGGGCGCCGCCGTGCCCGCGCCGCGGGTGCGCTCGGGCGAAATCCTGAGGATCGAGATCGACGGGGTGGGCAGTCTCAGCAATCCGTTCATCGAGGGCGAGGCATGATGCGCGCGCGCGTGGCCTTCGCCGGCGCCATTCACGATGCGACTCCCGTACACTCGGGGCGGCCGGGCGATGCGCCGGACCCGCAGGAATTGACCCTGGCGGACGGCCGCGTCGTCGCCGCCGCGGACGTCGTGTGGTTGCCGCCGTTCGAGGTGGGCACGGTGATCGCGCTCGGCCTCAACTATGCCGACCACGCCACGGAACTCGAGTTCAAGCGCCCGCAGGAACCCTTGGTGTTCCTCAAAGGCCCCGGTACCCTGCTCGGTCATTACGGCAGGACGCGCCGCCCGGCGGACGCGAAATTCATGCACTACGAGTGCGAACTGGCGGTGATCGTGGGCCGGACCGCGAGGGACATCGCACGAGAGTCGGCCCTCGAGCATGTGGCGGGGTACTGCATCGCCAACGATTACGCCATTCGCGATTATCTGGAAAATTGGTACCGCCCCAACCTGCGGGTCAAGAATCGCGACGGCGGCACGGTTCTCGGACCCTGGTTCGTCGATGCGGAGGATGTCCCGGACCCGGGCAACTTAGGGTTGCGAACCCTCGTCAACGGCAAGCTCACTCAGCAGGGAAGTACGCGGGATTTGATATTCGACATTCCCCATCTGATCGAGTACTTGAGCTCGTTCATGACCTTGTGGCCGGGCGACGTGATTCTCACTGGTACGCCGCAGGGAGTGCGCAACGTCATGCCGGGCGATGTCGTAAGCTGTGAAATCGACGGTCTCGGCCGGCTGGTGAACACCATTGCCGCGGATCGCGAATTCGGCCGTTGAGAGGCAACATGCAGATTCAACATTTGATCGGCGGTGCCGCAGTTCCGAGCGCGGACTACTTCGAGACCCGCGATCCCGCCACCCAGGAAGTGCTGGCGGAGGTTGCGCTCGGCGGCGAGCGCGAAGTCGAGGCCGCCGTGTCCGCCGCCAAGGCGGCGTTCCCGGCTTGGGCGGGCAG
>JBARBX010000280.1:0-2321 GCA_049793535.1 Steroidobacteraceae bacterium
CAGCGAGCGCCGCCGCAGCCGCGCCGGCTGCCGCTGTTCAGCCCGCGGGCGCCGATCCGCAGCGCCTCGGACGCTACCAGCTCGAGCGCGAAATCGGACGCGGCGCCATGGGGGTGGTGTACCTGGGCCGCGATACCGCTATCAACCGCATGGTCGCCATCAAGGCGATTCCCCTCGCCAGTGAATTCAGCGACGCCGAGCTGGTCGAGGCTCGGTCGCGATTCTTCCGCGAGGCGGAGACCGCCGGCCGGCTCAATCATCCGAACATCGTGACCATCTATGATGTCGGCGAGGAGCGTGGGCTCGCCTACATCGCCATGGAATATCTGAAGGGTCGGCACTTGAGCGACTATGCGAAGTCCGACAACCTCTTGGAGCCGCGCAAGGTGCTGGAGATAACCGCGCGCACGGCCGATGCCCTTGGATTTGCGCACAAACAGCAAGTGGTCCACCGCGACATCAAGCCGGCGAACCTGATGTACGACCCCAGCACCGACACGCTGAAGATCACGGATTTCGGCATCGCCCGCCTGACGGGCGCCGGCAGCACGCGCACGGGCATCGTGCTCGGCACACCCTCCTTCATGTCGCCCGAACAGCTCGAGGGGCGAACTGTGACAGGTCACTCGGACTTGTTTTCCCTGGGTGTTAGCCTATTTCAACTGTTGACCGGCCAGCTGCCTTTCACCGCCGACTCCATGACCGGGCTCATGCAGCAGATCGCCGAGTCGCAGCATCCGCCGTTGCGCGCTTTCCGGCCGGATCTGCCAGCCTGCGTCGAGGCTGTCATCGATCGGGCGTTGGCCAAGAATCCCGATGCGCGGTACGAAACTGGGGCCCAAATGGCCGCGGCATTGGAGGACTGTCGGTCGAAGTTGCCGAGTGGATCGCCATGATGAGACGGAGCCCATGAGCTTGAAGGGGAAAATATCCAGTGTGGCATTGACGGACACGGGCAAGGTCCGCGAGCACAACGAGGATATGATCGGCACCGAGGCCGACATCGGCCTTTTCGTATTGGCCGACGGCATGGGCGGCTACAACGCGGGCGAGGTCGCGAGCGGCATCGCGGTCAAGACCATCATCAATTTGGTTCGCGATGCAGTGGCGCGCGAGGACCTCTCCGTCCCCGACCCGGAGACCGGACTGACTCGTCCCAGCATCATCTTGCGTGATGCGATTCACAGAGCCAACAAAATCATCTACCACACATCCAAGACCCAGCCGCAATGTGAGGGTATGGGCACTACGGTGGTGGCGTGCTTGTTTCACGACAACAAGATGTCGATTGCCCACGTCGGCGATTCACGGCTTTACCGCTTGCGCGACAACCGTTTCGAGCAGATGACCCTGGATCATTCGCTGCTGCAGGAGCTGGTGGACCGCGGCTTCTATTCGCAGCAAGAAGCACAGCGCGCGACCAACAAGAATTATGTTACGCGGGCGCTCGGAGTCGAGCAGAACGTCGAGGTGGAGATCCACGAGCAGCCGGTGCAGAAGTCCGATTACTACGTGCTCTGTTCCGACGGCTTATCGGACATGATAGAAGATGAGGATATTCACTTAACAATCAGCACCTTTAGTGCTAATCTTGATACAGTAGCTAAACAATTGATCCAGCTCTCCAACGACAATGGTGGGCGAGACAACGTGTCGGTGATCATGGCTCATGTAGCCGAGCCGTTCCCCGCGCACCGGCGTATATTTGACAAAATCTTGGGATGGTTCGGTTAGGGATATGGAGTTTGAATGGCACGCCTGATGCTCAGCTTGGACGGTCAGATCCTTGCGGAATACAACATGAATAAAGAGCGCTACACGATCGGGCGCCTGCCGGATAACGATATTCGTATCGACAATCCGGCGGTGAGCGGTCACCACTCGCTCATCATCAACATTCTCAACGACTCCTTCCTGGAGGACTTGAACAGCACCAACGGCACGTACGTCAACGGCAAGCTGATCAAGAAGCACGCCATGCAGCACGGCGACGTGATCACCGTCGGCCATCACCAGCTACGCTTCGTCGACAGCCAGGACGGCGAAGCCGAGCAGGATGAATTCGAGAAAACCATGGTCATCACCCCGTCGTCGCAGGGTGAGGAACGCATTCGCCGAGTCGGCGCCGCGGTGGACCAGGCCGCCAAGGCGGTGGCGGCTGCGGCACCCAAGCGTCCGGGAGTGCCGGAGAATGCCACAGCTCTCCCCAAGGCCAAGCTGCAGGTGCTGAGCGGCGCCTTTGCAGGCCGCGAATTGGAGCTCACCAAGGCGCTAACCACCCTTGGACGGCCGGGCGTGCAGGTGGCGGCCATTACCCGCCG
>JBARBX010000281.1:0-3516 GCA_049793535.1 Steroidobacteraceae bacterium
GAACCGATGTTTGTGCCGTCACACCGCCGGTTCTCGAGTCGACGACCGCTCGGCTAAACGCAACCTGTCCTTCGCTCACGACTACTTCCACGTCCTCCTGGCGAAGTCGAACCGAGAAACGCGTGCCGACCGCGCGCACGGTGTCGGCGCCGGCGTAAACGATGAAAGGACGAGTTTGGTCCTTGGCCACGTCAAATAAGGACTCCCCTTTGACAAGTCGGACTCGTCTTTCGCGCACTCTATAGTCCACCTCAACGAGAGTGTTCGTGTTGAGGCGCATCGTCGAATGATCGGCCAACACGATTGTGCGCAGCTCTCCGATACTCGTTTCATAAAGTTGCACCGGCGGGTCATGCAACTGTGGTGACGCTATGTTTATGACCCACATTGATACTCCGATGACAACGGCGGCGGCGGCAGCAGCGTGGGCTGCCCAAAATGGACTCCACTGAAGGCGCTCGATCGGACTGCTGACCGTGACACCCGGAACTGACATCTGTTGCATAAATGTGCCGAGTGCCTCGAGCTCGGCCCAGATTCCACCTAGTCGGCCGATCGCTTCGCGGTGCGCTTTGCTGCGAGCGCACCATTCGCGAAGCGCCGCCCGATCCGCTTCCGAAAACTCGCCTTTGTCGAGCTGCGCAATCCACCCGGCAGCTTCTACCTCAATCGCGCGAATATCCATTGGCTCTTGTGGTGGAGTCACGTGCGTCTCCCAACCGCGATCGGGGCAACGTGTGCGGCTCGAGCGTCGCCTTGCTCGCAACTGCGTATATAGGCAGCACAGCGAGCGAGCCCAGTTCCTATGTGCTTTTCGATGGTGCTTTCGGAGATCCCAAGTGTCTCGGAGATCTCTCGATGAGATTTGCCATCAATCTTAGCCATGAGGAGCACCTTGCGGCATTGGGGCGGCAGCGCTGCGACCGCCTCGCAGAACATCGCCAGGCGCTCCCGGCTAATCATGATCGATTCCATTGACTCGACCGAAGGCTCGTTCTGAGCCATATCCACCGTCGCACAATCCTCGATAGCTTCCAGGATTCGCCGTATCTTCTTGCTACGTTGCGTTAGCGCAGTGTTGCGCGCTGCTTCGAAAAGATACGCTTTCGCATTATCGATCGGACGCTGCCGCTCGGCAATCATGGCTTTGAGGAACGCTTCTTGGGTCACATCGTCGATTTCATCTCGACATCGGGTGATCCGGCCGACAACACGCCGAATAGCGCGCTCATACTTGACGAACGCGGCCTCGATGGGACTCTGCCTTTGCTTAGCCTCTCTACTGTTCTCCCCCACCATCGGTGTCACCACGCGCATTGCTGTAACCGAACAATACCCTACCTGGCCTCGTTTCCACGTCGGACCGACGATCGGAACATATGATTTTTGCGGTTGCGCCAAAAATATGGCGTCGCCGTGCGCAAGCGATAATACTTTTTTGCATGAGCTATAGCGGATCGACCCGTTTCGTTAGTCTTACTACCGCGTGCCGGGACGGCCGATGCCTACTCTCATGGACAGCTCGACGATGCCGCTGGTAGCACCTCGCCTTGAGGCCGCACGACAAGGGCGAATGTTCGACTCGGCAATCATGACGTTCGAGCGGAGCGATGGGTTATCGACATAACCGTCAGGCGTAAATTGACCAGGGGACAAGGATCATGGGAAATTTTGACATGAGTACCGGTCTTACGGACGAACGAGGCAGCCATATGGATTCTTTAGATAGAAATTTACTAGGTCTCCTGCGTGTTGACGCACGTACGAGTACGGCAACACTCGCCAAAAGGCTCGGGGTATCGCGCGGAACGATCTCGAATCGCATCGCTCGCCTTGAAAAAGCGGGGACAATCGTCGGCTTTACGGTGACCTTGTGCACGGGAGCGTGCACCGCCGAAGTCAAAGCGTCGATTAGCATCTCGGTCGAGGGAGACAGAACTCGTGAGATCGCGCGTCTTTTGCTCGGAGAGCCGGCATTCACGGCACTTCATGATACCAATGGGCGCTGGGACCTCGTGGGCGAAGTGTGTGCAAATTCGAATGCCGACCTCTCCGAAGTCCTTGAGCGCATACGCAAAATAACGGGCATCGCGAACACCGAAACGAGCATTCACCTACGCACGTTTCGGCAGGCGGAGTAGTTGATTTCATTGGTCGTGGCGCTCAAAAGCTCGGAGGGGTCGGGGTCGTGAGCATTTTCTCGACATTCGGCTTCAAGCTCGGCGCGGCATTCAGCAACAGATCCACCAGCTTTTCGCTCTCCGCTCGTGCAGTGGGAGTTGGGTCGACACGCGCCGCCAAGGTTCCCCAATAGGCGGCCTTCAAGGCGGAATCGACCACGATGCGCTTATCGTCGGTGAGTGACGCCGCGAAATAGTATTTCGCCAACCGCGCCGGCGCAGACGTGTTGCCGCGCTCCGCCGACAGGTGCCAGATCTTGGCGGCTTGCTGGCGATCGCGTTGCACGCCGTCGCCATTCCAATACATGGTCCCCAAGAGCAGAGCGGCGTTGGCCTGGCCCTGGTCCACCGCCTTCTGAAACCAGCCGGCCGCTTCGGGCAGGTTCTTCTCGACGCCCTCGCCCATCAAGTACAGTTGGCCTAGATCCGCTTGCGCATCGGCCACCCCTCGATCGGCGCTCTTCCGGCACAGCGCGGCGGCTTTGACCGCGTCCCTCTCCACGCCAAGTCCGCGAAGATATTGATTTCCCAGTGCGCAATCGGCGATCGGTACCCCACGCGCGGAGGCCCTTTGGTACAAGAGCGCCGACTGCGCGTAATCCTGCGCTCGACCCTCCCCCTTGAAAAAGCAATCCGCGAGCAGCTCCGTTCCAGCCGGGTCTGCTCTTTTCTCCGAGACGGCATAATAGTCGCAAGCGCGCGTGTGATCCCGGGGCACGCCGGCCCCCGCAAAATACATGAGCCCCAGCATCGCCGGCGCCGCTGCACTTCCCTGATCGGCCAGCTTGCGGTAAATGGCGATCGATGTGGCGTAATCGTTCGCCTTGTTGGCGGCCGTGGCCCGGGTCATCGCGGCCGACTCGGTTTCGGGGGTGACCGCATGGCTCACGCGGCTGATGGTCAACAAGAGTACGGCACAGATGAGTTTGCTGGTCACGGCTGTCATGTCGAGAGTTGGGTGAGCGACGATGCTACCACCGGCCGGGTCTTGGATGTGATCGCTACCGGCGAGATCTGATCAGCTCGATGCTGCCGATGTCTATGCTGAGCGGGGTGGAGGCGTCGGCCGGCTGCGCGGTGTGCAATGACACGATGATCGAGCCCGACGAACGGACGCGGTGTTGGGTCGCGACGATGAATTGGCCGGGGTTGTCGGGAGGGAAGAGACTGAAGCTGCCCAAGCGCACGCGCGATCCGCCATCGGCGAGAAAGGCCACCTCGAAGAGCACGCCGATACGTTGCGGATTGACCACGTGGGCGATGCGGACCTGCACGAAGTCAAACGTCGTGGCATCGCTGTCCGTGAGCTCCACATGCTGGGCGACGCTCGGATGCG
>JBARBX010000282.1:0-5028 GCA_049793535.1 Steroidobacteraceae bacterium
CCATCATCAGTTCGACATTGAACCGCGGCCAGGTCGGGAAGAGCTGAAAGTCGTGGCTGAAATACTCCGGACGGATCAAATGCGACTGAATCGCGAGCGCGAAGCCGATGCCGAGCATCACCAGCCACAGGGGCGAGGAGAGATAGCTCATAATGCCGACGCCCAGGTGCAACCGGCTGATGAAACTCAGGCCCGTGCTCCCGATGATTTTCATGTGCTGCAGGTTGCCCTGCGCCCAGCGGCGGTCGCGAACGGCGATGTCGATCAGCGAGGGCGGGGACTCCTCCCAGGAGCCGCCGCAGTCGGTGGCCATGCGCACTTTCCACCCGCCGCGGCGCATGAGGGCCGCTTCGACGAAGTCATGGGACAGCACGAAGCCGCCGAAGGGTTTGCGGCCCTCGAGCTGGGGCAGGCCGCAGCACTGCGCGAACGCGGACATGCGGATGATGGCGTTGTGTCCCCAATAATTCCCGCTGTCGCCGGACCATGCAGCCAGGCCCCGGGTGATGACGGGCCCGTAAACGCAGGCCGCGAACTGCTGCAGACGCCCGAAGAAGGTGGTCGCGCCGATGAGTTGCGGAGCGGTCTGAAGTATTCCGAGATCCGGGTCGCTCTGCATGGCCTGCACCAGCCGTTGCAGCGTCGGCGCATCGATCAGGCTGTCGGCGTCGAGCACGATCATGTGATCGTAGCGGCCGCCCCAGTGCGTCACGAAGTTCTCGAGATTGCCGGATTTGCGCGCGATGTTCTGCCAGCGCCGCCGATACCAGACCGGCATGATGTGCGAAAGAGCGGTGCGCAGCCGCTGTACGCTCAGAGACTCACGAATCCAGGCGTCGGCGTTGGTCGAGTCGGAGAGAATCGCGATCTCGAAGCCGCGATGAGCGTCGATGCGCGCGAGCGCTTCCGCCATCGCCTGCAGTGCCGCGGTCGTACGCAGAGGATCCTCGTTGTAAATCGGCATCACCAGGGCGGTGAGCGTCGCCCGCTCCGCGCCCAAGCGGGGGTCGCGCCGCTTCGAGGCCCCGGCCAAAACCGAGCCCGCCGCGAAGGCGATCCAACCGAGCGACACGGCAAAGAAGAAAATCATCAAGCCCTGCAGCAGAGTCATGCTCGCGAAGCGCACGACCTGCAGCATTTGATACACACCGTAGATGGTGACGCCCAGGGTGACGGTGAGCAGGATGAAGCGCGCGTACAAGGTGGCGGAACCCGGCAGCCGTCGTCCGCGCCGTACCGGCTTGTACCCGAGATCCTGCGGCGGCATCTCCAAGGGGCTCTCCGCCGGCATGCCGCCCCGCGCCGTGTCCGCCTCGTGCGCCGCCGCGGGATCGGGTTGGGGGTCCTGCTTCATGGGGAAGTCCATCGATACAGCCAGGTTTCCGTGACCGGACGATCGCCGCGCAGGATCCGCAGCCGCAGCTCGACCAGATCGGCGTCGCGCGGGTCGAGCTCGAAGCTCGCGCGCAGGCCGTGCAATTCGCTGTTGGACATGAGTGCGGTGTTCGAGATTCTACCGGCCGAGGCATTGAGATCGAGGCGCAGGCCGTCGGTCTTCTCGCCGGCGCCGACGATGTCCAGCAGGAACACGCGCCGCTTGCCGTCGACGCTGGCACCCGAGCGTGCCGCGATGGTTTTCCCGAGGCCCCTCGGCAACGGGGGTTCCGCGCACCAAGTGATGCGGTAGGCGAAATGCGCGGGGTGCGCCGGCGTCAGCGGCTGCGCCACCCGCCAAAAAGCCACAATGTTGTCGTTGCTCTCGCGGCCCGACGGGATCTCGACCAATTCGAGGGACCCCGGCCCCCAATCACCCCGGGGCTCGACCCAGGCGCTGGGGCGGCGCTCGTACTGCGCGTCGAAATCCTCAAAATCGCTTTGCTGCCGCGACCGCTGCACCAGTCCGAAACCCTTGGGCTGCTGTGTGGTGAACGTGGACACCTGCAGCTTGATGGGATTCGCAAGCGACCGGAAAATATGCTCGCCGGATGCCGATGCGATTTGTAGTCCGTCGGAATCGTGCACCTCGGGGCGGTAGTCGTCCAGGCGTCCGCGGTTGGTCTCGTCGAACAGAAACATCGATGTGAGCGGCGCAATTCCGACCACGCGCATTTCCGTGCGCGGGAACAAGGTCAGTTCCACATCGGTCAGCGTTTCCACCCCCGGCTGCACGGTGAAGCGGTACGCACCTGTCGTCGATTCGCTTTCGAGCAGGGCGTAAATGACGATCGAACTCGAGTGGGGTGGGGGCTTTTCGATCCAAAAGTGCGTAAATGCGGGGTATTCCTCGCCGGACGGCTCTGCCGTGTTGATGGCGAGGCCGCGTGCCGACAATCCGTAAAGCAGATTCTTGGCGACGGCGCGAAAGTAGCTCGCGCCCTGGAATACCAGGAATTCGTCCCACACCTTGTTCGAGTTGATGCGGCTCCGCAGCCGAAATCCCGATAGCGGCAGGGATACCTTCCCCAATTGCGCGGGGAGCGTGGACTGCATTTCGAACATCGCCGGCGTTGCCACCACGTCCTGCGCCACACCGTTGTCGACGGTGGAGACGGTGACGGCGGTCTGCAGATTGTAGCCGGCCCGCAACAATTCGAGACGAAACGGCAGGTCCTCGGAGCGCCAAATACCCGCGTCCGGGTTGAAGCGAATGCTGCGGTATTGCTCAGGGCTCAGTTTGTCGAGGCCGGCGGGCAGACGGTTGTGCTGCGGAGCATAGGCGGCGGCGGCCAGGGCTTTGGCGTTCGCCAGCAAGGTGTCGTAGGTGAACGGATACGTGGGCACCGGCTTCCCGGCAGGGGGGGCGTTCGCCCCGCGCCCAACACCGATCGCCAGCGCACAGCTCAGCACCAGCAATGACTTGGCAATTGAAACCCGCATCGCTCCCCTATTTGACTAGGCCCCGACGGATTTGCCGGATCGGCCGAACTGAGCCAAGAGCTTAGGCTAGGCCCAACGACCTAACCTTGATCAAACCCAAGGGGTCTGTCAACGGGCATTGCAGTGCGGCTGCCTGATATAGTGCCGGCAACATGGCGGCTGCCGCAGAATCCAGCCAGGAACCGCAGAGCGCCCGGGCGGTGCTCATGGTGCGGCCGGCATGTTTTGGCTTCAATTCGCAAACCGCCGCAAGCAATGCCTTCCAGCAGCCCGGTGACCCGGGGAGCGACGCGGAGGCGCAGCGTCTCGCGCTTGCCGAATTCGACGCCCTGGCGGAGGCGCTGAGGCGGGCCGGAGTGGAAGTGCTGATCGCCGTCGACACGCCGCTGCCGGCGAAGCCGGACGCGATATTTCCCAATAACTGGGTGAGCTTTCATTACGACGGCACCGTGGCGCTCTACCCCATGCTGGCGCCCAATCGGCGCTGGGAGCGGCGCGAGGAGATTCTTGAGCAGGTGGTGCACGAGGGGAGGTTCCATGTCTCGCGCACGGTCGACCTCTCGCACCGCGAGGCCGAAGGAAAATTTCTCGAGGGCACGGGCAGCGTGGTCTTGGATCGCGCGCATCGCGTCGCCTATGCGAGTCTGTCGCCCCGCACCGATCTGGACGTGCTCGGGGAGTTCGCGCAACTGCTGGACTACGACCTCGTGACCTTCGAGGCGCATGACGAGGCCGCGCGACCCGTGTATCACACGAATGTCGTGATGGCCGTCGGCAGCGGTTTCGCGCTGCTTTGCGGCGAGGCCATTGCGCACGTTCAGCATCGCGAGGCCGTGCTCAACACCCTACGGGCATCCGGCCACGACATCGTCGATGTTTCGCTGGGGCAGATGCGCGAGTTCGCCGGCAACGTGTTGGAGCTCGAGTCCGCGGGCGGCCCGGTGGTGGCGCTGTCGACGACGGCCTGGCACTGTCTCGAGGCGGCGCAAAAGCGGATCTTGGAGTCGCACGCCGAGTTGATCCCGGTGGCCATTCCCACGATCGAGCGCGTCGGCGGCGGCGGCGTGCGCTGCATGCTGGCGGAGCTGCACCTGCCCAAACGTTAGCAGGGCGCGGCCGGCGGCACTGGTGTCATAATCCCCGGGATGTTGGAACTCGGCGTCAAGCTGCTCCTGGCCTATCTGCTCGGCACACTGCTCGGGAGTTTGCTTCTCGGGCGGCTGCGGGGGGTGGACATCCGCAACATGGGCAGCGGCAATGCCGGCGCCACCAATGCCTTGCGCACCCAGGGCAAGCTCTTCGGATTTCTGGTTCTCGTCGCCGATATCGCCAAGGGCCTGTTCGCGGTGTGGTGGCTGCCGTCGGCGGTGCTGCCCGCGGTCGGCATCGATCCCGATCTGCCGCGCGACTGGCTGACGCTCGCCTGCGGCTTCGCCGTCATCGTCGGGCACGTCTATCCCGTGTGGTTCGGTTTTCGCGGCGGCAAGGGTGCTGCGACAGTGGTCGGCGTGATCGCCGCGGCGGAACCGCGCCTGCTCCTGCCGCTGATCGCGAGCTGGTTCATCGTGCTGGTACTCACCGGATATGTGGGTCTTGCCACCATGTTGTCCGGCGTCGTGGTGGTGGCGGCGGCCTACGTTCTGCAGCCGCACAACATTCCGCTGTTGATCTTTTGCCTGGGCGTGAGCGGATTCATCGTGTACACCCATCGCGGCAATATCGCGCGCATGCGCGCGGGGCAGGAAAATCGCGTACGACGGATATGGCTGTTTCGTTCGCGAATAGCCTGAGCCACCCTCTGTTGTTGGTGCTGTTGGCGGACGGCCGTCTGCGCTCCGGCGAGTGGTTGGCGAAAGAACTCGGCGTGAGCCGCGCCGCCGTATGGAAAGGCGTTGGGCGCCTGCGTGCCCTGGGAATCGACGTGCAGGCGCTGCCGCGGCGGGGTTACCGCCTGGCGAACCCGGTGGAATTGCTGGACGCGCGTCGCATCGGCGCCGAACTCAAAACGGGGCGCAAAGCGCTGTTGCGCAACCTGGAACTCTTGTTCGAAACGGACTCGACCAATTCTCGGCTGCTGGCGCAGGCGCCGCCGCCGCCCGGTTTGGCGGATGTTTGCTGCAGCGAGCTGCAGCATGCGGGCCGCGGCCGTCG
>JBARBX010000283.1:0-5516 GCA_049793535.1 Steroidobacteraceae bacterium
GTTGCAGGGATTGGCGCGGGCGCAATTCGGCCGCAAGGACTACGCCGCGGCGCGGGCCGCCCTCGAACGATTGATGCAGCACAACCCCGATTTCAAATCCAGCGACGCGCAGCTCTTGTATGCCCGGACTCTCGAAGCGCAAGACCAGCTTGACGACGCGGAACGCGCCTATGCGGCTATGGCTCCCGGATACCCCGGTGCAGAAGCGCGGTTGCGCTACGGATTGCTGCTGAAGCGGCGCGGTAAATTGCCCGAGGCGAATCGCGTCCTCAAGGATTTGCTGGATGGCGCCAAGCTGGGCCCCGCTCACTATCGCAGGGCGCAGGCCGAGTGGCTGGATCGCGCGAGGCGCGAAATGAGCTAGAATTCCCTCCCCTTGCGGCACCCAGGAAAGGAGATCCCCATGCGTTTCATGATTTTCGCCGCGGCGATCATGCTGGCGGCATGCGCCGGCCAGAAGCAGCCCGCGCAGAAACTGATCGGCGATATCGAGGCGACGGTGATTGCGGCGTCGTCGGAGGCTGCGAAGTACGTGCCGGAGCAGTTGGCGGACGTGCAGTCCAAGCTCGATTCCCTCAAGAGCTCCTTCGACAAGCAGGACTACGCCGCCGTCCTGGCGGGGGCGCCGGCGGTGCTGAGTGCGGCGCAGGGTCTGGCGACCGCGGCAGCCGCCAGGAAGGACGAGGTGTTGAAGCAGCTCAACGACTCCTGGTCGGGCCTGGCCGCAACCGTGCCCGAGGAAGTCACCGCGGTTCACGGCCGCATCGAACTTCTGAGCAAGAAATCCAGCCGGAAACTGGCGGCGGGAATCGATCTGGAAGCGGCCAAGGCCGCGGAGGGCGAGGCGCTGGCGCTTTGGTCGAAGGCGCAGGCGGCGTTTGCCGCAGGCAATCTGGACGAGGCGGTGAGCACCGCGAAAGATGTGAAGTCGAAAATCGAAGCTGCCGCGACTTCCTTGAAACTGAATTTGCCGCTGGCCGCGGCTTGAACTTACAGAGCCAGGGTGCCTTCGCTGACGATGACCGCCGCACCGCCGATGTGCGCCGCCGCCAAGGTACCCTGATCGATCTCGAGCCTCACATAAACCTGTCCCGGCCGCTTCATTTGACGGCCCTGGCGGCCGATGAAGGCCGCTGAATTCTTGCCGAACTGGCCGAGATCCCAGAGGTAGGCCGCCAGCATGGCGTGCGCATTGCCGCTGACCGGATCCTCGGGGATGCCGAGCGCGGGGCAGAACATGCGCGCGTCGGTCGACAATTCATCGGAATTTCGATTCACGGCAAAGACAAAGAATCCGTCCGTGCCCAGCTCCGTCCCGAGCGCCAGAAGCGTGTCGGCGTTCGGCGCGAGGGCGTCCAGATGGCGCGGATCGGCGACGGGCACCAGCAGCCGGGTGCTGCCCCTGCGGGCGATTCGCGCCGGCATGATTTCATGCAGATGCGTCGCGGGCAGGCGCAGTGCCTCGGCGACCCGCAGCGTGGTCTTGAACGGCAGCGGGGGGTCTAGCTCCGGTACGGGCTGGCGAAATTCCACAAGGGTTTGCGCCGCGGCGTCGGCTTGCTCGACCCGCGTGGTGACTTCGATGATGCCGGTTCCGGACTGTTGGCGGCTGACGCCGGCACCGCGCCTTCCCAGCGCGAGCAGTACCGCATGTGCAGCCACCGTCGCGTGTCCCACGAACGGCGCCTCCTTGCGGGAGTTGAAGAAGCGCAAGCGCACGTCATGGTCCGGGCCGGTCGCCGCGAACGTGAACGCCACCTCCGCGTGCGGGAACTCGCGGGCGACGTTGAGCAGGGTGGCATCGCTCTGGCCATCCGCATCCAGCACGACGGTTGCCGGATTGCCGGTAAAGCGAGTCGGGGTAAATGCGTCTACCTGGAAAATGCGCAAGGCTGTCTCCGCTCTATCGCACGAGTTTTGCACGCATCCGCGCCGCAGGCTACACTACCTTCAAGCCCTGGGGTGGTCTTTTTCTAAGGCCTGAGACGTGGGATATCGGCTCCTCGATTGACCTGCGAACCCGTTGAACCTGAACCGGTTAATGCCGGCGTAGGAAGTAGGTGAATCATATAATGCGTGCGGCCGTGGAAATCAGCATGTATCCCCTGACCGGGGAATACATCTCGCCCATCCAATCCTTCATCGATCGCCTGAATACCCATGCCGGCCTCATCGTGCGCACCAATGCGCTGGCCACTCAGATCTGGGGACCGCTGGATCGGGTCATGGCGATTCTGACGGAGGAGATGGCGCGCTCCGCCGCGGCGGCGGGTGCGCCGCAATTGGTGTTCGTCATGAAGGTGTTGCCGGGTCTGGCACCCCCGTGATCGGCGATCTTTCGATCCAACTCGTGAGTGCATGGCGCGACACGAGTTGGGTCGAGATTCTCGCCGCCGTGCTCGCGGTGGCGTATCTCTTGCTGGCGATTCGGCAGCGGCTCGAGTGCTGGGTCGCCGCCTTCGTCAGCTCCTGTCTGTATGTCTGGGTGTTCGTCGCCGCCCACCTGTACATGGAATCCGTCCTGAACGCCTTCTACGCCGCCATGGCGGTGTACGGATTCCGGCAGTGGCGCGGGGGCAGGAGCGGTACCGTCCTTACGGTGAGCCGCTGGCCCTTGGTGCGTCACTTGACGGGCGTCTTGTGCATCCTGTGCCTGTCGGTGATCAACTCGTATTTCCTGCGCCGGTTCACGCCGGCCGCATCGCCCTTGGTGGATTCCATGGTGACCTGGTCCAGCGTCTTTGCGACCTTTCTGGTCGCGCGCAAGGTTTACGAGAATTGGTATTGGTGGCTGGTGATCGACTCCGTCAGCCTCTGCCTATACTTCACCCGGCACCTGTATCTCACCATGCTGCTGTTCGCTTCCTACCTGGTGCTGATCGTAATCGGCATGCGGCAATGGCGCGGCACCCTGGATTCTCAAGCCTATGCGGCCGGATGAACTCGAGCGCCTGGCGGCCCGCTGCGTGCCGGGCGAAGGGCGGCCCGACATAAAGCGCGTGGCGCGGGGTTTGATCAATGAAACCTACCGGGTGCTGCGCGACGGCGAGCTTTTCGCCCTGCGCGTGGCGGCGGCGAATCCATACCATCTCGGCGTGGATCGCAGATGGGAGGCACGGGTAATCGAGAATGCCGTCGCTGCGGACCTGGCTCCCGCCGTCGTCCATTGCGATTCAAAGCAGGGGGTTTTGATCAGCCGTTGGACGGAAGGCCGATCGTGGAGCCCGCCGGATGCGCGCTGCGCGGACGGCATCGACCGGATCGCCGGGCTAATGCGCCGCATCCACACCTTGGCCGTGCCGGTGCCGCCGCGGCTCATGAGCCCCGCACGGTGGATCGAATTCTACTCAGGAGCGGCTCCGCGCGCCGCAACGCCCCTGCGGCAGGCCGCCGGTGCACAACTGGCGGCGCTCGCGGCGCTGCCCACCGCAGATCCCGTGGTGTGCCACAGCGACTTGCACATTCAGAACCTCATCGATCGCGGCGACTCGTTGGTCGTGCTCGACTGGGAGTATGCGCACGCGGCCGATCCGTTCTGGGATCTGGCGGGCTGGAGCGCCAACAACGATTACCCGCCCGACCTGCAGCGCGAACTCCTCGCCCAGTACACCGGCCGGCCGCCGACTCGCGCCCAGTGCTCGCGCCTGAAACGGTTGAGCTGGCTGTACGACTACGTCTGTCTCCTATGGAGCGAACTTTACTTAAGTCCGCAGCGCGACGCCGGGCCGGGTACGGCCGCGCAGGCCCAAGTGGCGGACAGAGCGCGGCTGCTCGCGGCGCGCCTCGAACAGATCAAGTAGTCGCGCCGAACAACTTCCGGCACACTAGCCGGCTGACGCACCCCCCTCGAGGGGAAACCTTTACGGAGATCTCAATGGCGCGGATGTTGGTAGTGGACCGGGACGGAAAGGAGCATGACATCGAGGCCAAGCCCGGTTTGAAGGTGATGGAAATTCTGCGCGAACTCGACTACGGCGTCGCCGCGATTTGCGGAGGCCTATGCTCCTGTGCCACTTGTCATGTGTACGTGGACGAAAGCTGGTCCGGCCGCCTGCCCAAGCCGCAAAGCGATGAGCTTGAATTGCTGAGGGAACTTCCCGACTTTCGAGAAGCCGCCTCGCGCCTGTCGTGCCAGGTTGATTTCACCGAAGCGCTGTCCGGCCTCAAAGTGGCCATCGCCCCCGACACCTAGGAGTGTGCCGCGCGCCTTGGCCGGCGTTCACTTCTTCTCGGTTTGACGGCGCACCGTCTCTTGCGCCGCGGCGATCGCCTGCTGATCGCCGAGAAAGCGGCGGCCGAGAGACTGCAACTGTTCGTCCAACTCGTAGAGGATTGGAATCCCCGTCGGGATGTTGAAATCCACGATGTCGCTCTCCGACATCAGGTCGAGCATCTTCACCAGGGCGCGCAGCGAATTTCCATGCGCGACGATGAGCACGTTCCTGTTGGCGCGAAGCTCCGGAACGACTCGCGACTCCCAATAGGGCAGTACCCTCGACAGGGTGTCCTTGAGCGACTCGGCGGCGGGCAGCGAGGCCGCGCCGACGCCGGCATACCGAGGGTCGAAACGCGGATGCCGCGGGTCATCCCACCCTAAGGGCGGCGGGGGAATATCGTAGCTGCGACGCCAGATCTTCACCTGCGCGTCGCCGTGCTTTTCAACCGTCTGCGCCTTGTTGAGTCCCTGCAGCGCCCCGTAGTGGCGCTCATTGAGGCGCCAGCTGCGTTCCACCGGAATCCACATGCGGTCGGTGGTGTCCAGAATCAGCCAAAGCGTGCGGATCGCGCGCTTCAGCACCGACGTGAAGGCGATTTGCGGCTCGATTCCCTCGCGCAGCAGTTCCCGTCCCGCCTGTACCGCCTCCACGCGTCCCTGATCGCTCAAATCGACGTCATGCCAGCCGGTGAAGAGATTCTCAAGGTTCCAGATGCTCTGGCCGTGTCGAACCAAGATCAGTTTTCCGGGCACCCTTCTCTCCTAACGCATGACCGCGGCAAACACACCTTCAAACAGCGTGGCCAGGGTCTCGCCGTACTTTACTTCCACACGCAGGCGTATCCGCCCGCGGCCTGCACGTCGCAACATCCTGCAAAACTTCGCGATCAGTGCCGCCGAGGGCGCCGCGGCACAGGACCGCAACTCGCCTTCAGCCGGCGCCAGAAAACGCGTGGTCGATTCCTGGATCACCACGTCGGCCCGCAGATCGCGTGTCTCGAGATACCGGGTAACCCACGCCCACCCGGCGAGCACCGCCACCGAATACAGGCTGCCGCCGAATGCGGTGCCCTTGTAATTGGCGTTGGGCGCGAGCGGCGCACGCAGCACGACGCAGGCGTCGTCGGCCGACTCGACCACGATGCCGATGTGCCTCGCGAGCAGGAATTCCCGCCCGATGCGCTCCTGCAGATAGTCGCGCCCGAAATTCGCGGCTGGCGGAACCATGCGGTCAATCCTGCGCGAGGCGCCTGACCGCCTGCAAGGCGACGGACAGTGTCGCAAAGTCCGGCGCCGAACC
>JBARBX010000284.1:0-2623 GCA_049793535.1 Steroidobacteraceae bacterium
CCGAGGGCGTACGCCAGCATCCAGGCCCATCGCTTCTTATAACGCCACCACCCTGTGGACTTTTTGGTCATAGCGCATTGTAGTACCAATCGGGTCATCACAGCACCTCCTCCGCAGCTGCGATCTGAAATGGGCAGGAACCGACGTTACCCCCGTCCTGAGTAGCGTTTCGGATTAGAGTCTAACCCCGGCCAGGAGGTTGGACGTGAAGAAGCGATTTACGGAAGAGCAGATCATCGGGTTCCTGCGGGAAGCGGACAAAGGCATCGCGTTGAAGGAGCTGTGCCGCAAGCACGGGTTCTCGGAGGCGAGCTATTACCTGTGGCGCAGCAAGTACGGCGGGATGGACATCTCGGATGCCAAGCGCTTAAAGGCGCTGGAAATAGAGAACGCGCGGCTGAAGAAGTTGCTGGCGGATGCGCTGCTGGAGAACGAAGTGACCAAAGAGGCGCTTCGAAAAAAATGGTAGCCGCCCCGGCACGTCGCGAGCTGGTGCGGTGGATGGGAACGCGAGGACTGACCGAACGGCGGGCTCTGGCGGTGGTGGGCATGAGCGCGAGCTCGTTGCGCTACGAGCCACGGCCGGACCAGAACGCGGCGCTTCGGGCGCGGATCGTCGCGCTCGCCCAGCGTCACCGGCGGTACGGATCGCCGATGATTTATCTAAAGCTTCGTCAGGCCGGCGAGATCATCAACCACAAGCGTGTCGAACGGCTCTACGGCCTCGAGAAGTTGCATATCAAGCGTCGCCGGCGCAAGAAGATCCCGGTTGCCGATCGGCAGCCTCTCGTGCGTCCGGGAGGCTGCAACGAGATCTGGTCCACGGACTTTGTGTTTGATCGCCTCGGGTCGCACGCTCAAGAACTTGGTGATCGTCGATGACGCAACGCATGAGGTAGTTGCCATTGTTACGGAACATACGATCGGCGGCGATCACTTGACTCGCATTCTGGACGGGATCTGCTCGCAGCGTGGCAAGCCGTCGATTATCCGCTCCGAAAACGTACTAAGTTCGAAAGCAAGTGCAACCGCAGATGAACAGTACCCTGGCTCGCGACGCCAGTGGCATCGCGAGGCGAAAACATCGAGCGTCTCCATCAAATCCAGCAGTCTTCCGCAGCGATCAAGATCCCCGCTGACCATAATGAACACAAGATCCGTCTAAGCGATACGACGGTCTTCACCGCACCTAAAACAGCGTAAGGCCCCAGCGGAAGGTCCGAGCATTATCTACGAGGTCCCGAAGGCCTCTACGGCCGCTCTGAGAGGGATCGATCCGCTGGGTAAATCAACATCGAAACGCTGTCGGTATGGTTGACCGTGTTTGACTAGTGCATAAACGACTCGAGCCATCTTGGCGGTGATCGCAGTTCGTGCCTTGCGCTTGAGATCGGTGTCGTCCGGCGCACCGGCGGTGTAGCGGGTGTATTTATCGCGGAATGCGTTCTCGCGCATCCTGGCGGCACTCATAGCCGCCATCCACAGCGCGCACCGCAGCCGCGCGTTGCCGCGCTTGGAAAGCTTGTCCTTGCCCCTGAAGTTACCCGACTGCGACTTCGCTAGATCGAGGCCGCAGAACTTCAAGAACTGGCGATGATGCGGGAAGCGCCTTAGATCTCCGGCTTCAGCCAAAATTACTAGTGCTATTACAGAGCCGATGCCAGGAATGGTCTTCAAGCATTGGAAGTCGGCACGGTCTGCCAACAGCTCATCAGCTTGTCGCTCCATTGCGATCTTGGCCTCGGACAACTGCAGATAGCGTTCAAGTTGAACCCGAAAGGTCGTAACCGCCGGTGAGCCAGCAGACATCGGCAGAGCGATACTGCGTTCCGCCAGAGCGTAAATCTCGGCTATCTTGGCCTCTTTGTGCACCCGCCGCCCCATGGGCTTCCAGATCACCTCGCGAAATCCCGACAAGCCGACGGCAGTGATGGAGGCCGGTGTAGGAAAGAGCATCAACAGCTGGATGAACCACTCGTTACGTTGTGTGGTCCAGAACCGCTCGAACTCGGGAAAATACAACGTCAAATAGTGAGTCAGCAAAACATGTTGCAGTCGGGTTCTTGCACGAGAAATGTGAAGGAACGTCTTCGACAGTTCCTGCAGATCATGCGTATGCGTAATCACCGGGTCGCAATAGCGCTGCGTCATGCCCTGCTTGAGCAGACGCATAATGACCTGGGCGTCCTTCGGATCGTTCTTGTCCCAGGAGTTGAAGATCGCTTCACGCAAGCGCGCACCCGCCACCGACGATACAAGTACCAAGTCAAATCCCTCAGACACCAACCGGTAGGCCACCGTTCGATGATAGTCGGCGGTCGGTTCAAGCGCGATGCGACAGGGGATGGCACACCCCTTCAGAAAGGCCACCAACCGGTCGTAATCATCCCGCTGGTGCACGAAGCGAAATCGTTGCTGCCGTCCGTCTGAGTGTTCGACAAGAACCACGTTTACACCCTTTGCAATATCAATCGCGACCCACGTTCGAGGTGCGATAGGATCAGTCTCGCTAGCCATCGTCAGTCTCCTCCAAAAGTTCCTAGAACAACCTCAGGATTTCGTCTCTTGCGATGGCTGGCTACCGTTCCGTATGTACTACGGACCGGAGTTCACTGGTAAATCG
>JBARBX010000285.1:0-7541 GCA_049793535.1 Steroidobacteraceae bacterium
ACCACGGCGAGCGGCCGGGAGTAGTCGCCCTCGCCGATTCGGTCGGCACTCTTCACCAGTGCCGAGATGGGCCCCGCCAGTTGCCGCGCGATGAACCAGGCCCCGATCAATCCCAGGAGAAACAGCGGCAGGGTGATGCCGGCAATCAAGCCGCGCATGCGCTTGACCTGAATGCCCTGCTGGCTCTCGAGCTGCTTGCGAATGCTGCCGAGGGTCTCCTGCATTTCCGCGCGGCTCATCCAAATCTGCAGACTGCCCAGACGCTGTACGGGGGCCGTCACCAGGTTCGAGTGAATGGGGCTCTGGAAGACGAACCAGTCGCCCGACTGAAAAACCGCGGGATCGCCGCCGCTGAACAGCACGTTGCCGCGCGCATCGAGGACTTCGACCCGTTCGATGTCGTGCTCGTCGAGCAACCGCTGGGCAATCGACGCGACGGCGGCCTTGTTGCCCGAACTCAAAGCGGGGGCGAGCGAGGTGCCGGTGATCTCGGAGAGGCTGCTGGCGCGGGTTTCCAGGTCGGCTTCCAGCTTCTGCGCGACGGTCGCGTAGGTGACCTGATTGACATCCGCGGCATTGACGCGGTGTTCATAGAAGGCCAGGCCCCCGAATACCAGCGACAGCACCACGCCGACGGCCAGCGCAAGCTGCAAGTACTTGGTTTTTAAGCTTCGAGCCATGGACTACCGGCCAATTTCCCCGTCGGACCGGAAGGAATGATACCCGTTCACGCCAAACCCCATAAGGGGCCCGGTACAATCCGCCCGATGGACCCGAAACATGCGCATTGATATCTATTCCGACACCGTTTGTCCTTGGTGCTATCTCGGCAAACGGCGCTTCGAGGTGGCGGTGGCCGCGCGCCCGCGGTTCGAGCCCCGCGTGACCTATAGGCCGTTCGAGCTCAACCAGGACATGCCCAACGAGGGCGTCGACCGCGCCGTCTATCTCACCGCCCGAATCGGCAGTCCGGATCGCGTGGCGCAGGTGCATGCCGAACTCGAGCGCCAGGGGGAGGCAAGCGGCATTCAGTTCCGTTTCGATCTCATCAAACGCATGCCGAATACCCGCAGGTCGCATCTCTTGATCGCCCATGCGGCGCGTTCCGGCCGGCAAGCATCGGTGGCGGAGCGCATCATGCGCGGCTATTTCGAGGAAGGCTGCGACATCGGCGATATCGAGGAATTGGTGCGCCTCGCGGTTGACGCGGGCCTTGGCGAGCGGGAGTCCCGGTCCGCGCTGGTATTGCGATCCGGGCAGGACGGCGTCCTGGCCGCGGAACGTCACGCCGGGGTGCTGGGCATCACCGGCGTTCCGACTTTCGTATTCGACGGGCAATACACGGTCTCAGGGGCGCAGGAGGTGGCTACGCTGGCCCGCATCTTCGATCAGGTTTCCGATTTTGCCGCGGCTCGCGACATAGCGTCATGATCCGCGGCGCGGACTTGTGAACGCGGAAGAACTGACCGGCCGGGTCCCGACGCACATAGTGCAGGTGCCGGATCCGCCATGCGCCCTGCACGCACAGGCCATCGCTCCTTTTTTGAGCATGCGCCGCGCGGCCCTGGCCGACGGATTCGATCTTTTGCCCGTGAGCGGCTTCCGCGACTTTTCGCGGCAGCTTGCCATCTGGAACGGAAAATTCACGGGTGAGCGGGCCACGCTCGATGCGTCGGGCGGGTTCATCGATGTGCGCGATCTCGCTGCCGAGGAGCGCATCGACGCCATACTTCTATGGTCCGCGCTGCCCGGAGCGAGCCGCCATCATTGGGGAACGGATGTCGATTTGGTCGACGCGCGCGCCACCCCGCCGGGATACCGGCCGCAACTTAACCCCGATGAGTACGCGCCGGGCGGACCATACGCGGCGCTGGCCGGGTGGCTTAAGGCCCATGCGGCGCGGTTCGGATTCTTTCGCCCATACCAAGGGCTACTGTCGGGCGTAAGGCCCGAGCCCTGGCATTTCAGCTTCGCGCCCATTGCCGAAAATGCCCGGCGGAGATTGAGCCCGGCGGTCCTCAAGGAGGCGATCGGGGCGGCGCCCCTGCTTGGCAAGGAGCAGGTTCTCGCGCGGCTCGGCGAGCTGCACGCGCGCTACGTCACGGCTATCGACTGGCCTTGAGAGTCCACCGGATTGTGCTGTCGGGGAATACCCGAAGGGACAGGCTCCTAAGCCCAGAGCGCCTTGAGATGAGTCAGCATGAGGCCGCGTACCTGCCCCAATTGATTGTCGCCCGAGGTGAACAGCGGGGGATTTCGCCGCAGCAGCAGCCACCGCTCACTGCGCAGCACCCGATGCAAGAAGATGAGATTGCGGTCGATGGCCTCGAGATAGGGGTTCTTGCCGCCGAACAGAGGTTCGATATACCGGTAGGCGTGCTCGAACTCACCCTCGAGGCGCTGCACCCGCGTCTCGCGCACGAACTCCGGAGTCTGGCGCAATAGATCCAAACCCGAGCTGTAGCGAACCTGCAAGGCGCCGTCGGTACCCGTGGCGGCGGCGATTCCACCCAGCACGAACTCCGGATACAAGCGGTCGCGGCACTTCTCGAGGTAGCATCGATCCGCCATTTGGGCGATCAAATCCGCCGTGCCCAATAGATGCCCCAATTTGCGGTCGCGGGGGTCGGCCAATTGGATTTGGTCGAGCTTGATCTCATAACCCGTGAAATGCACGATGCGCGTCGAAATCGGCACCCAGCTCTCCATGCCGATGCTGGGCAGGAAGCGGGCCAGAAATCGCGCGCTGCGGGTCACATGGTAAAGAGTGAACTCGGCGCCGTTGCGATGCTGACGGTCGCCGAACTCGCGGATGTAGCCGGCATCGTGAAACAGCGATGTGACCAGCGCCATGACGGCCCGCTCGGCACCGATGCGCATTCGACTCTCGACGGTGCGCTCGTAGCCCACCAGCAAGCGAGCCATCGCCAGGGTCATATCCAGCGAGTGCTGGCGATCGTGATAGACGGTATCGACGCCGTGATAGCCGGGCATGCGGCCCGTGAAGAGCTTGTCGAACTCTTCGAACGAAACCGCCACTCGATCGAACGACTCGCCGGGGTAGGCGGACGTGAACAATTCCCGAACTGCGGCAGTCACCGCCGCCGTGGAACTGACTTGAACAGAGTTCGTGACGTCGTAGTCGTTACGGCGTAGGTCATGCATCCCCGGGAGTTTAGGCTCTTAAGGTCCCCTGCGCCACGTGCCTGGTTCTCCTTTGCTGCATTGCTCATCGCCGACAATGACGGATATGTAAAAGCCCGCCAACTGCCTGAGAATTAAGTCAATACACCTTGATTCCGCCGAACTTATTGCGGACGCGCCGGGCCAAGGTGGAGTACCCCAGCCAGAAGCCGCAGGCGAGCGCCGCCAGCAGTGCACCGACCAGGATCCATGGGTGCGGGAGCCCCACCGGCGTGGCGGTACTCGCCGCGCTGCCTGTCTCCGTGGCCCCCGGCGCGGGTACCGGTGCCGCCACCGCCCGACGCGCGGCCTCGAGTTCGGACTGTTTGTTGGCAAGCTCGCTCTTCAATTGCTCGAGCTCGCTGCGCGCGGCCGCCACGGCGAGCCCCGGGGTCGTCGCGCGCATGCCATCCAGTTCTTCCTGGAGCTGTTTGACCCGCAGCGTCGCGGGTTCCTGGGTGGTGAGATAGGCGGATTTGACCCAGCCTGTGGTGCCGTCATTCAAGCGAACCTGGGTGTAGTCGCCGTTGACGGAGAGCGTCTCCACCGTGGCCCCGGAATGCAGGGTGGCCAGGCGCTGGCCCTGGCCGTTCTGCTCGGTGTAGACACCCAGCACGAGCTCATCGCTGACATAGGCGGTCGCCGCCCGGACCTGTGCCGACAGCCCCGACAGCCCCGACAGCAGCGCCAGCAGCGCGAGCGTCAGCGCCGCCGGCTTGGGCAGGAGTTTCACGCCGCGATCCCCGTTTGCTTGAGCAGCGGCCGCACGTCGGGCTCGCGGCCTCGAACCCGGATGAAAGCGTCCATCGCGTCCAGGCTGCCGCCGCGTGCCAGAATCGAATCGCGAAAGCGCGCCGCGGTCGCGCTGTCGAACACTCCGGCTTCCTCGAATGCCTCGAAGGCATCGGCGGCGAGCACCTCGGCCCACTTGTAGCTGTAGTAGCCGGCGGCGTATCCCCCGGCGAATATGTGCGCAAAGCTGGCCGGCATCCGATTGAAGGGCGCGGCCGGCACGACGGCGACCCGGCGCCGGACCGCGCTCAGCGTCTCGGCGACCTTCGCTCCCGCTTCCGGGTCGAAGTTCGCATGCAACTCGAAATCGAAGCTCGCGAGTTCGATTTGCCGCAGCGTGTCGAGCGCCGCGTTGAACGTGCGCGTCCCCAATAGGCGCTGCAACATGTCGACGGGCAGCGGTTCGCCGCTGTCCACATGGGCGGAAATGAGCGGCAGTACCTCGGGACGCCAGACGAAGTTTTCCATGAACTGGCTGGGGAGCTCCACCGCATCCCAGGCCACGCCGTTGATTCCGGCGATGCTGGGGTAGGCCACGCGCGTCAGCATGTGGTGCAGTCCGTGGCCGAACTCGTGAAACAGGGTGGTTACCTCGTCGTGAGTCAGCAGCGATGGGGCGCCGCCCACCGGTGCGGTGAAATTGCACACCAACTGCGCCACGGGGAGCGCCGATCCCGTGGGCAGGGATTTGGCGATGACGCATTCGTCCATCCAAGCGCCGCTGCGCTTCTCGGTGCGCGAATAGGGATCGAGAAAAAATCCGGCGACGATCCGCTCATCTTGATCGACCAGATCGAAGTAACGCACGCTGGGATGCCAGACGCCCACTCCCGGCCGTTCGCGCACGCCGATGCCGTACAGGCGCCCAACTAGGATGAACAATCCGGACAGCACCTTCGGCAGCGGGAAGTACGGGCGCAGCGCTTCCTGAGAGACCTTGAAGCGGCTCTCCTGCAGCCTCTCGCCGTAGAACGCCATGTCCCAGGCGTTGAGCTTGCGGCCCGCGAATTCCTCGAGATCCGAAAACTCCTGCCGCGCCGCGGGCAGGCAGCGGCGCGCCAAGTCGTCCAGAAAGCCGAGTACCTGCTTGCGGGTCCTGGCCATCCGGGTTGCCAACGCGTAATCCGCAAAATTCCCGAAGCCGACGAGGTTGGCCAATTCGTGGCGCAGCGGCAGGATCTCGGCGATGACCGGGGTGTTGTCGAAACGCCCGGCGCTCGGGCCGAGCTCCGACGCGCGCGTGACCCAGGCTTCGTAAATGTCGCGGCGCAGAGCCTCGCTCTCGGCGCTGGCCATGACCGTCATGTAGGTGGGCTGGTCGAGTTTGAACAGCCAGCCCGGTTGATTGGCTTCACGTGCGTCCGCTGCGGCGCGGTCGACGGTGTTGCCCGGCAGGCCGGCGAGCTCCGAACTGTCGGTGACGCTGCGCGTGTAGGCGCGCCCGGCGTCGAGCACGTTCTCCGAGAACTTCGTGGCCAAGTGCGCCAGGCGCTGAGCGACCTCGCGGTATCGGGCCTGCTGTTCGGGCTGCAAATCGACCCCCGCGAGGCGAAAATCGCGCAGCGCGTTTTCCACTACCTTGCGTTGCGACGCATCGAGCGCGCCGCCCTCGTGCTTGTGAACGTGGGCGTAACCCGCCTGCAGCGCGGCGTTCTGCCCGAGTTCCGAAGAGTACGCCGTCAGCAGCGGCACGCATTCGTTGTACGCCTCGCGCATCTGCGCGGAATTGGCGACCGCGTTCAAGTGGCTGATCGGGCTCCACACCCGGCTCAGGCGATAGCTCAATTCCTCGATCGGCATGACGAGAGAGGCGAACGTGGCGCGGGGTTGCGCCGTCAATTCGTCCAGGCGTGCGTGGTTCTCCGACAGCACCTGCTCGAGCGCGGGCCGGGCATGTCTTGCTTCAATGCGGCCGAAGGCCGGCAGCGTATCCAATTCCAGAAGTGGGTTGTTCACGCCGAGGATTCTATCAGACGTTCAACAGCATCCAGGTGAGCGCGGCGCTGCTGCCGACGAAGGCGCCGAGGCCGCCGAGGGCTCGGTATCGGAATCGGCGCGCGAGCGTTTCGGCATCGCACGCCGCCAGCAGAAACGAGCGGCCGTCGCCCGGATCCGACAGGACATTCATGGAGGGCGGCCGCGTTTCCGCGGCACGGTGTTCGAGGACTTCGCGCCGGGCGGCCGCGCGGGCCTCCTCCCATTCCGTCGTGCTCAAGGTGCCGTCGTGGTTGGCGTCGAAGCGGGCAAGCAGAGCCGCAGGGTCTTTTTTCCAAGCATGAAGCAACTCCGCGATCGCCGCGTCGGGGTCCTCCACACTGGCGCCGCCGAGACTGCGGAATGCGCCGATGGCATAGACCCGCTCGTTGGCTTGCAGGCGATACTCGGTGTAGCGGTACCTGCCGGTCATCAAGTGATCGACCAGCCACCCGAACACTCCGGTGCCGTTCGGTATGTGCACCTGCGGCCATTCGTCGGGCCCGTACCAAACATCCGTGGCGCCCGGAAACACCTCCGCTCCGCGCGGATCGATCAGACACTGACCGGTACCGTCATCCAGAAGAAAGGGCGCGACGCTGGTATCGCTTTGGACGGTCGACCATGCACGCGACCGGCCCGTGGAGCGCCGTTCTTCGATCTTGTAGCGCCACCAAGCGCAGGGCGTTCCGGTCAAGGGCGCCTTGTTCGAGGAGTCGGGCGCGAGCCCGCGGCCCGTGATCTCAACGTAACCCTGCGCAGCGGAGCGCACTCGCGATGTGGGCGTGTCTTCGACGGTGCGGTTCTTGGCCCAGGCTTTGAAGGCGTACCAGAAGGAATATGCCGCGCCCGCCGCGAGACCGACGGCGAGGAGCCAGTATTTCAATCCATGGCCGGACATACCAGGTCGGAAGGTGCTTTGCCGAACGGCGCTCAGGTGCCGAACAGCGCGCCCACGTTCACGTCGCGTTTCTCTTCGTCCGCGAACTCCAGCAGCTGCGCCGGGAGGAAGCCGAATTTGCGGGCGATGACGGCATCCGGAAACACATTCACACGGATGTTGTTCAGATTGACCTGGTCGTTGTACAGCTCGCGGCGGTCGGCGATGGATTCTTCGAGCGCGATGATCCTGCCTTGCAATTGCTTGAAGGTTTCGTCGGTCTTGAGCTGCGGATAGTTCTCGGCGACCGCGAACAGGCGGCCGACGCCCGCGCGCAGCTGCTGCTCGGCGGCGCCGACGGCGGCGACGTTGCCCGCGCTGCTGGCCAAACTTACCGACGCCCGCGCACGCATCACCTTCTCGAGCGTTTCCTGTTCGAATTGCATGTAGCGTTTGCAGGTATCCACCAGCTTCGGCAGCTCGTCATGACGTTGCTTCAACAGCACGTCGATGTTCGCCCAAGCAACCTTGACGTTCTCGCGCAGGCTGACGAGTCCGTTGTAGATGCCGACCAGGTACACGATCAGCGCCAGACTCAAGGCTAGGATCACGACGACACTGATCACGATGGCACCCCACCCGGGAGTTATGGACGCGCCAGTATATCATCGGCGTTTCTCTGCAATTGAGCATGGAGTTCACAGTGTCGGAT
>JBARBX010000286.1:0-2874 GCA_049793535.1 Steroidobacteraceae bacterium
TTGCTCCTCGGTGCGCTGGCTCAAATCCGCATTGCCGCGCGAAATCTCCTCCGATCCGGTACGCACCTCGGCCGCCGCCCGCGACATGCTGCGCACCACGTCCGCCATGTTCGTCAGCAGCCGGTTCATGCCGCCCGCGAGCGTCTTGAAGAATCCCTCCTTGCCCTCTTCGCGAATGCGCACCGTCAAATCGCCGTCGATCGCCTTGGCGACGATCGACTGAACTTCTTCTTCCGTCGCAACCTCTTGGGTGCGGTCCAGCCACTGCACCACCGTGCCGACCCGCTTGCCCGACTCGTCGACCACCGGATTGGCCACGATCCGTAAGGAAGCACTGCCCATCTTGGCGTCCGCCGTATGGGCACCGGTCAGGCCGGCGAGAAAGCTTCTCTGCAGCGAGGGGATCTGATGAAACATGTCGAAGGAGGCACCCACCACGTGGGAAGCATCGAATGCGGCGACTTGCTTGCGGATCTCGCCCGACTGATGGCGGAACAGGCTCTGCAGGGCATCGTTCACGTAGATGATCTTGCCGTCCGTGTCGCCGAGCATGGTGCCCACCGATACTCGATCGAGCGCCGTGCGGATGCGCGAATTCTCCATCGCCGAGGCATGTTCCTTCTCGGTGCGCTCACGCAGCGCGCTCTGCATGCGTTCCAGGCCCTTGAGCGTCTGGCCGATCTCGTCATTCGAGGTCGCCGTCACTTTGTTCGCGTAATTGCCGCTCTCGATCTCGCCGAGCACCGCCACCGCATGATTCAACGGCTTCTTGATGGCGCGCGTGATCAGGAAGGCCAGCAGACAGGCCACCACCCCCGCGCCGCCGGACAGCATCAGCAGCCAGGTGCGGGAACTGGCGTAGGAGGCCGCGATATCGTCCGCCTTGCCGTGAATATGCTCCTTCTCGTGGTCGGCCATTTGCTGCAGGGCGGCGATGAGCGCTAGCTGCGCGGGACGCGACCGCTCCAGCAGCGTGTCCTTCGCCTCCTTGAAGTCGCCGTCCTGGATTTGCCGCTGGAAATCCTCATCCAGCGGCTTGAGCGTCGCGGTCGCGGCCAATGCCGTCTGCAGCAGCGCCTTGCCTTCGGCCGACTCGACCAGGGAGGTCATCTTCTGCGCGAGCTGGTCGCGCTTATCGGACAGGTCGCGGATCTTGCCGATTTCGGCCTTGACCTGCACGTTGTCGGTCATGATCAGCGTGTTGCGCGTGTGGCGCATGGACTCCGACAGGTTGGCAGCCCACGCATCGGCCGTCTCGAGCTTGGCCAGCTGAGTGTGGGTGATGTCGCTCACCGCGCTGTTGAAGGAGGCCAGCCGGCCGATGCTCAAGGTGATCGCGGCACCGAACACGATGATCACGCCGCCAAAGGCCAGCATCAGGCGGGCGCCGACCGAATTGCGAAAATTCATATCAATCTCCAAGGATCCATGCGTAGGGGAAACGCTTAGGGCTGCGTAGCGCTGCCGTCTCCGTGTATATCGTCTTTCTAGCGATTTTCTTGAGAGCGCCGACCGGACATATATCAGCCGATTCGCATGATGGCGATTCGATCACGATGCGCGGCGAGCCGCCGTGGGTCGGGCCGAGGCAACCGCCCGCGCCTTAGCCGGTGCCGCATGCGCACGAGGGGCCTCGCCGCCGGCGCCTTCTCCGACCTTGTAGCGGGCGATTAGCTGCGTCAGGCTCGAGGCCTGTTCGGTCAGCGCCTGCGCCGCCGCGGAGGCCTCTTCCACCAACGCGGCGTTCTGCTGCGTCACATCGTCCATCATCGTGATCGCCTTGTTGACCTGCTCGATCCCCGAGGCCTGCTCGCGGCTTGAGCTCGCGATCTCGGCCATCACATCGGTCACCTTCTTCACCCGCACCACGATCTCCGCGAGCGCCTTGCCGGATTCATCCACCAGCTTGGTGCCCTCGGTCACCTTGCCCACCGAGTCCTGGATCAGGGTCTTGATCTCTTTGGCCGCCTCGGCGCTGCGCGAGGCCAAGTTCCTCACTTCCGAGGCCACCACCGCAAAGCCGCGTCCCTGCTCACCCGCACGCGCCGCTTCGACCGCCGCATTCAGCGCCAACAGGTTGGTCTGGAACGCGATCTCGTCAATCACGCTGATGATGTCGGCAATGCGCTTCGAGGAGGCGTTGATCTCGCCCATCGCGGTCACCGCCGCACCGACCACCGAGCCGCCCCGTTCGGCCTGCTCGCGCGCCGCCGAGGCTAGCTGATTGGCCTGCGCCGCATTGTCGGCATTGTTCTTCACCGTCGAGGTCATCTGCTCCATCGAGGAGGCCGTCTCCTCCAGGCTCGAGGCTTGCTCCTCGGTGCGCTGGCTCAAATCCGCATTGCCGCGCGAAATCTCCTCCGATCCGGTACGCACCTCGGCCGCCGCCCGCGACATGCTGCGCACCACGTCCGCCATGCTCTGCAGCAGTTCATTGATGCTGATCGACATGGCTTCGATCTGCTTCGTCTTGCCCTGGGTGGAGATCCGCCCGGTGAGATCGCCGTCGATCGCGGCCTTCACCACCCCCTGCGTTTCCGCCACCGCATCGTCGAGACCCTTCTGCAGGCGGATCTGCTCGGTCACGTCGGTCGCGTACTTGACCACCTTGTACGGCTTGCCGTCCATATCCATGATGGGGTTGTAGCGGGCTCTGATCCAGACTTCCCGCCCGCCCCGGCCGATGTGCTTGTGGAGACCCGCGTAGTGCTCGCCGCGGCGCAGCTTGTCCCAGAACTGACGATACTCGGCGGTTTCGCGATCCTTGGGCTCCACGAACATGCTGTGGTGCTTGCCTTGCACGTCCTCGAGGCTGTAGCCGAGCGCGCCCAGGAAGTTGTCGTTGGCCGTGCGGACGCTGCCGTCCATGTCGAA
>JBARBX010000287.1:0-3494 GCA_049793535.1 Steroidobacteraceae bacterium
CTGCGCGAGACCGGCCGCCAGCGTCAACAGGGTTTTGCCCGTGCCGGCGGGCCCAAGCACGGTCACGAGGTCGATTTCCGGGTCCATCAATAGATTCAGCGCGAGATTCTGTTCGCGGTTGCGCGCCGTGACTCCCCATACGTTGTTGCGTTCGGCGCGGTAGTCGAGAGTGATCTCCAGGTTTGCCGTCTCACCCTCGAGCTTGCGGACGATGGCTTCGACGCCGTTCTCGCCGGGATCGTAGAGGAATTGGTTGGCATGCCACTCTCGCACCAGCGGCCCGCGCACCCGATAGTAGGTTCGGCTCTGCTGTTGCCACGACTCCATGCCCTTGCCGTGCTTCTCCCAAAAATTCGGCGGCAACTGTTGCACGCCGCTTGCGAGCAGGTCCGCATCCTCGATGGTCTTGTCGCTGGAGTAGTCCTCCGCCTGTACTCCGACGATCGCCGCCTTGATCCGCAAATTGATGTCCTTGGACACCAGGGTGACCCGTACACTGGGGAACTTCTGCTGAAGCGCCAGCGTATTCGCCAGAATGGCGTTGTCCGCTCCATGCCCGGGCAGGCTGTCCGGCAGGACGGACTCCAGCAGTTGAGTCTGAAAGAACAGCCGGCCGCCCGGCGGGCGCTTGCCGTGATTGATGGGTACGGCGGTCGGCAGCGCGAGTCCGCGATCGATCTGCTTTTTGCTGGCGCCCTTCATCAGTTCGTCGAGGAAACGGCTGACCTGGCGCACATTGCGCGCGGACTCCGACAGCCCCTTCTTGCCGGCGTCCAGTTCCTCGAGCACGGTCATGGGAATGTAAACATCGTGCTCTTCAAAGCGGAAGATCGCGGTCGGATCGTGCATCAGCACATTCGTGTCCAGCACGAAGATGCGGCGCGCTTGCCTGGCCTGACGGCTCTTCACGGTCGCGGTCCCCGGGGGCCGCACGCTGCCGGTCACAGTGCTTTCACCGCCGCCAAGACCGCCGCGGCGTGACCGTTCACCTTGACCTTGCGCCAAATGCCCCGCACCGCACCTTTTGCATCGATCAGGAATGTACTGCGCTCGATCCCTAGGAATTTCTTCCCGTACATGCTCTTTTCCTGGATCACGTCGTACAGCTTGCACACCTTCTTGTCGGGATCGCTCAGCAATTCGAAAGGAAATGTCATTTTCTGCTTGAATTTCTCATGCGCCGCCAGGGTGTCGGCCGAGATGCCGACGATCAGGGTCTTGGCCTTCTTGAACTGCGCATGGGCCGCCGCGAAGTCCGCGCCCTCCTGGGTGCATCCGGGCGTGTTGTCGCGCGGATAGAAGTAGACGACGACGGCGCTGCCCGCGGCGTCGCTCAAGGACCAGCTGCCGCCCGTGCCGTCGAGGGCAAACTGCGGCGCCTTCTTACCGATGTCGATTTTGCTCATGGCGGTCAGCTTTTCACAGGTTCGAAAATGGCATCCAAGTTCAGATGATCGCAGAAATCCATGAATTCCTCGCGCAGCACCCCGATGTGCAGACGGCTGGGAACGTTCACGATCATCTGCACCGAAAACATCGGCGCGCCGGTATGCGCGGCGGCGTAGGAACGGGTCGACAATTCGGCGATGTCCACCGCGCGCTGCGCGAAGAATCCCGAGAGGCCCGCGACGATGCCGGTCTGGTCCAGGCATACCACGTCGATGGAGTAGGGCAGCATGTCATTGCGCGCGGCCCGCTCTTCGGTGCGCCGCAGTTGAATGTTCATGCCGGTGGCATCCGCAAGCTTCTTGAACTCGCCCTCGAGCTTGGCGAGAGTGTGCCAATTGCCGTTCACCAGCAGCAGCATCGCAAACTCGTTGCCGAGAGCGGTCATGCGGCTCTCGCTGATGCTGCCGCCGCAGTCGGCGACCGCCTTGGAAAGTTCATGGACCATGCCGACACGGTCGCCGCCGACCGCGGAAATCACGATATGTTGTTTCATCGGCGCAAATTCTACCGGATGGGCGCTTGCCAGGGTGAGTCACGCCACTTAAGGTAGCGATATTTGCTGCGGAGCCCCCTTGATGTTTTCCGGAAGCATGGTAGCGATTGTGACGCCGATGACCGCCGACGGCGGCTTGGATTGGCCGGCATGGGAGCGGCTGCTGGAATTTCACATGCGCGAAGGCACCGATGCGATTGTGGTTGCCGGCACAACGGGCGAATCGCCGGTCCTGACGGTGGATGAAGTCGAGGAACTGACCCGGCGGGCGGCCATACGTTGCGGCGGCAAGGCCAAGGTGATCGTGGGGACAGGTACGAACTCCACGGCCGAGACAGTGTCGCGGACCCGTACTTTGTCCAGGCTCGGAGTCGACGGGGTACTGATTGTGACCCCCTATTACAACAAGCCCACGCAGGAAGGTCTCTACCGTCATTTCATGGCGGCCGCCGAGGTCTCCAATGTTCCCGTGATTCTGTACAATGTGCCGAGCCGTACCGCCGTGGATCTGTTGCCCGGTACCGTGGGCCGGCTGGCGCGACACCCCCGGATTGCGGCACTGAAGGAAGCGAATGGCTCCATGAGCCGCGGGCGGGAGATCTTAAGTGCCTGTCCGCCGGAGTTCGACCTGCTGTCGGGCGATGATGCCACCGCCATCGAATTGATGAGCGTAGGTGCGCGCGGGGTCATTTCGGTGTCGGCCAACGTGGTGCCGCGGCGCATGCACGAGGCCTGTGAGGCCGCACTCGCGGGAGATATTGTCAAGGCGCGGGCGATCGATTTGAGCTTGCAGCCTTTACATAAAGATTTGTTCGTGGAAGCGAGTCCGATACCCGTCAAGTGGGCGGTGGCAAGAATGGGCCTCATCGGGAACGCAATCCGCTTACCATTGGTCGAACTGTCCGCTGCGCATCAAGATACCGTGCTGCGCGCAATGCAGGCCGCCGGAGTTACACTTGAGGACCAAGCAGCATGAGTCTTGATCGAATCTTATTGGTTATGGTTGCGGCGACGCTCACCAGCGGCTGCCACCTGTTCAGCAAATTGAACGTGGATTGTCATTCTCCGCAGGATTATGTGCGGGCTAGGCAAATGCCGCCGCTAACGGTACCTCCCGGGCTCGATTCGCCAAACACCCAGAGCGCGCTGGTCATTCCGACGGTGGATCTCGCGCCGCCGCCCCCGGGACCCAAGGACACCTGCCTGGACATTCCGCCCAAGTACAAACCCGCACCGTCGAACAAGGCCGGCAATAGCAATAGCTAGGAGCCTTGCCCAAATTTGATCCCTTGGGTGTCCTCCGGTACCCTTGCGGCCGCGTAGAGGTGGCCGAGCGGTCGAAGGCGCACGCCCCCGCGCCGAGCGGTTTGAGCAGATTGAAGGTTTATGGAGAGGTGGCCGAGCGGTCGAAGGCGCACGCCTGGAAAGTGTGTAACACCTAACCGTGTTCGTGGGTTCGAATCCCACCCTCTCCGCCAGACGATAGGTGAAGGCTCGCCGGCTGGGATCAGCCGACGGAAGCAGCGACGAAGCGGGGATAACGCCCGAAGGG
>JBARBX010000288.1:0-6478 GCA_049793535.1 Steroidobacteraceae bacterium
CGCGGCCTCGGCGGCGCCGGTTTTCCGACGGGCCGCAAGTGGCGCATCGTGCGCGGCGAGCCCGCACCCCGGTTGATGGCGGTAAACATCGACGAGGGCGAACCCGGCACGTTCAAGGATCGCGTCTATTTGGAACGCGATCCGCATCGGTTCCTGGAGGGCATGCTCATCGCGGCGTGGGCGGTCGGCATTTCGGCCATCTATATCTATCTGCGCGACGAATACCATGGCTGCCGTGCGCTGCTCGAGGCGGAATTGGCCAAGCTCAAGGCGGATCCGCCCGCGCCGATGCCGAAGATCGAGCTGCGGCGGGGCGCGGGTGCCTACATCTGCGGCGAAGAGTCGGCGATGATCGAATCCATCGAAGGCAAGCGCGGCATGCCGCGACTGCGACCGCCCTATGTGGCGCAAGTGGGACTGTTCGGGCGGCCCACCCTGGAACACAACTTCGAAACTCTGTACTGGGTGCGCGAGTTGCTCGAGAAGGGCGCCCAGGCTTTCGCCTCGCAAGGGCGACATGGCCGCAAAGGACTGCGAAGTTTCTCGGTATCGGGACGCGTCAGGAATCCCGGCGTCAAGCTCGCCCCGGCGGGAATCACGATTCGCGAACTGATCGATGAATATTGCGGCGGGATGTTGGACGGCCATACACTTTACGCATATCTGCCGGGGGGCGCATCCGGAGGCATATTGCCCGCGTCGCAGGATCAAATTCCCCTGGATTTCGATACCTTGCAGCCGTACGGCTGCTTCATAGGGTCGGCCGCGGTCATCGTGCTCTCCAATCACGATACGGCGAAGGCGGCGGCGCGCAATATGATGCGCTTCTTCGAACACGAATCTTGCGGGCAGTGCACCCCCTGCCGGGTGGGGACGGCGAAAGCCAACACGCTGATTGCGGGCGACCAATGGGACGCACCGGTGCTGGCGGAGTTGTCGCAAGTGATGCGAGACGCCTCCATTTGCGGATTGGGCCAGGCCGCGCCCAATCCCGTGGACTGCGTGATCAAGTATTTTCCGAATGAAGTGAACTAGAGGAAGCGATGAACGCCATTACTCGATTCGAGCGTGAGGAAGCCGATGCTTCGAGCGTCACCTTCTTGCTGGACGGCCGGTCGATCACCGCACGCCAGACCGATACATTGCTCGAGATCGCGGACCGCGAAGGCATTCAAATTCCCCGCCTCTGCTACAAGGCCGGCATGGATGCGGTGGGAAACTGCCGCTCCTGCATGGTCGAGATCAAGGGCGAACGCGTGCTGGCCGCTTCTTGTTGCCGCACCCCGGTCAAGGGCATGGAGGTCACGACCACCAGCGAGCGAGTGCGCAAGGCGCAACAACTGGTCATTGAGCTGCTGCAGTCGGACATGCCGGAGCGGGAGTACACGCGCCACAACGAGGTCGACGAGTGGGCGGTCAAACTGAAAGTCGGCAAGCCGCGATTTGCGCCCCGGCCGGCGGTGACGCCGGATTATTCGCATGCGGCCATGGCCGTTAACCTCGACGCCTGCATCCAGTGCACGCGGTGCGTGCGTGCCTGCCGCGACGAACAAATGAACGATGTCATTGGACTGGCCTCGCGCGGCCAGCACGCCAAAATCGTGTTCGACATGGACGACCCCATGGGTGCGTCCACCTGTGTGGGTTGCGGAGAATGCGTCCAGGCCTGCCCGACGGGCGCGCTGATGCCGGCGCGCGAAGTCGCGCTGACCAAGCCCGACAAGGCGGTCAAGTCGCTGTGTCCTTACTGCGGCGTCGGCTGCCAGCTCACCTACCACGTCAAAGACGACCATATTCTCTACGTGGAGGGACGCGACGGTCCTGCGAATCACTCGCGCCTCTGCGTCAAAGGCCGGTACGGCTTCGATTATTCGCGGCATCCGCAGCGCCTCACGATGCCCCTGATCCGTCGCGCCGATGCGCCGAAGCGCGGCGAATTCGTGATGGATCCGAACAATGTCATGCAGATATTTCGCGAAGCAACCTGGGAAGAGGCCCTCGACTTCGCCGGCGGCGCGCTCGCCAGGATTCGCGACACCCATGGCAAACGATCTCTGGCGGGATTCGGTTCGGCCAAAGGCAGCAACGAAGAGGCGTATCTCTTCCAGAAGCTGGTGCGTACCGGCTTTGGCAGCAACAATGTCGATCACTGCACGCGGCTGTGCCATGCATCGAGCGTGGCGGCGCTGCTCGAGGGTATCGGGTCCGGTGCCGTCAGCAATCCCGTCATGGATGTCACCAAGGCCGGGGTCGTGATCCTGATCGGCGCGAACCCCACCGTGAATCACCCGGTGGCCGCAACCTTCCTCAAGAACGCGATGCGTAACGGCACCAAGCTCATCGTCATGGATCCCCGGCGCAGCGAATTGTCGCGCACTGCATACCGTTTCCTGCAGTTCAAGCCCGATACGGACGTGGCGCTTCTGAACGCGATGATGCACGTCATCATCGAAGAGAATCTGGTGGACCCGAAATTCATCGCCGATCGGACTTTGGGCTACGAAGAATTGGCGAAGAACGTCTCAGGCTACAATCCCGATCTCATGGCGCCGATCTGCGGTGTTGACGCGGACACGATCCGCGAAGTGGCGCGTCTCTATGCGACCAGCTCCGGCTCCATGATTCTCTGGGGGATGGGCATCAGCCAGCACATTCACGGCACCGACAACGCGCGCTGCTTGATTGCGCTGTCGTTGATGACCGGCCAAATCGGCCGGCCGGGCACCGGTCTTCATCCCCTGCGCGGGCAGAACAATGTGCAGGGCGCCTCGGACGCCGGCTTGATTCCGATGATGTATCCGGATTATCAGCGTGTCGACGACAAGGGGGCGAAAGCGCGCTTTGCCAAGTCGTGGCGGGTGCCGGAGAGCGAGCTCGACGACAAGCCGGGCCTCACGGTGGTCGAGGTGATCAAGGGCATTCTCGCCGGCAACGTCAAGGGCATGTACATCATGGGAGAGAATCCCGCGATGAGCGATCCGGACGCGGACCATGCGCGCGAGGCGCTGGCCAAGCTGGATATGCTCGTGGTGCAGGATATTTTTCTCACCGAAACGGCCTACTTGGCCGACGTGATTCTGCCCGCTTCGTCGTTCGCCGAGAAGACCGGCACGTTCACCAACACCGATCGCTTCGTGCAGATCGGCCGCCAGGCGCTGAACCCGCCGGGCAAGGCGCGCCAGGATCTGGAGATCATCATCGAATTGGGGAAACGGCTGGGCCTGTCCTGGTCGTATGGACGAGGCGAGGCGGCAGTGGCCGCGGTGTTCGATGAAATGCGCCACACCATGCCGAGCATCGGCGGCATCACCTGGGAGCGTCTCCAGGCCGAAGACAGCGTGACGTACCCCTGCGTGAAGGAAGGCGATCCCGGCGATTCCGTGGTGTTCATCGATAAGTTTCCGACCCCCACCGGCCGGGCACGCTTCGTTCCCGCGGACATCATTCCGGCCAATGAGAGACCCGACACGAATTATCCCATGGTCCTGATCACGGGCCGCCAGCTCGAGCATTGGCACACGGGCAGCATGACGCGCAGATCCGGGGTGCTGGATTCGATCGAGCCGGATCCGGTGGCGTCACTGCATCCCTTGGATCTCGCGACCCTCGGGGTCAAGCCGGGGGAGTTGATCACCATCGAGTCGCGACGCGGCAAGGTGAGCCTGTATGCGCGGGCTGATGAGAGTTCGCCCCATGGTGCGGTATTCGTCGCGTTTTGCTTCTACGAAGCGGCGATCAACAAGCTTACCAATTCGGCGCTGGATCCTTTCGGCAAGATTCCCGAGTTCAAGTATTGCGCCGTGCGGATTACCAAGGGCGGAAAGACGCCGGTGCAGGCGAGCTACGGCGGCGGCCAGATTCTCTCGCCGAAGACGACCGTCGCCGAGGTCTGAGCCGCGCGTTAGGGCGGGTGCGCCCTAGGGGCGCGACTGCTCTGCGCCGGTCAATTCGGCCATGGTATTGAAGTTGGCGAACGCCGCGGCATCGTCGAAGACGACTCGGGCGCCGCCCAGCTCGCGTGCCCAGAGGCCGGTTTTGCGCTGCCCACTGTCGATGAAAGCGCGCAGACTGTCCCGCAGCGAAGTCTTCATCAGACAAAACACCGGCTGCGGCGACAGCTCATCGCCCTCGCGGGAATAAGCCGTGGCGATGTCCGCGCCGAGAAGCCCCCCGGCGAGGCGCTCGACCAAGTCATGCGGAAAGTAGGGAGTGTCGCAGGGCACGGTTACCAGATAAGGTGTTGTGCAATGATCGAGTCCCGCCAAGACTCCCGCCAAGGGTCCTGCAAAGTCGGGCACCCCGTCGCCGTGCACGGCCAGGCCCATGGCCCGGTACACCTCCAGGTTTCGATTGGCGTTGACCATCACCTGACCGACTTGGGGCGAGAGCCGCCGGAAGGCGTGCTGCGCCAACGGTACGCCTTGGAAGAGCTGCAGGCCTTTGTCGACTCCGCCCATGCGGCTGCCGCGTCCGCCGGCCAGAATGAGACCCGTGATGTCGGTTTTGTCGATGGGCACGATGGCTCCATGCTATCGAACCCTGTGGGAGCAGACCATCGAATCTCGTGATGTCAGAGCCGTGGTACTCGGCCCGCGGGCGTTGGGGCTAAAGCCTCTCGATCAGGCGCCTCGACTCAGCCAGGCCGCGGCGGAGGTGCTGCGCGCAGTCGAAGTCATCGATGAGCACGGCGCGAAGCGCTCGATCCATATTCCGAAGGAACGGCCGCTGACCGTCATGCTCGACGAGCGGGAGCTGGTGACGCTGATGACCTTGGGAGGCGCGCCGGAATGGCTGGTTCTTGGCTACCTGCGCAATCAACACCTGATCCCCGAGATTGGGACGATGGAGTCCATTCTCGTCGATTGGGATAGCGCCACGGCCCGCGTGCAGTCGCGACTCGTCGAGCGTGCTCTCGAATCGCCCGAAGGTACGGTGGCGCGCACCGCTTGCGCGATGGGAACCGCATTCGGCGACACCATGAAGGCCATCGAGGGGATGGTGCTCCCCGATTGGGGGACGGCGTCGATTTCCCGCAGCACGCTGTTGAGCATACTGGGGAGCACACGCGCCCTTGATGACATTCATCGCGCCGCAGGCTCGGTGCATGGCTGTGCCTTGTACAGCGAGGCGGACCTCTGGGTCAGCATTGAGGATGTCAGCCGCCACAACGGCCTCGATTCTGTGACCGGATGGATGGCGCTTCACGGAGTCGCGGGCGGCGACAAGGTCCTGTTCACCACCGGACGCCTTACGGGCGAAATGGTGATGAAGGCCGCCTTCAACGGAATCCCGATTCTCATTACGCGAAATGGCGTGACGGACATGGGGTATAGGATCGCGGTACAGCTCCAGATGTCGTTGTTCGGGCGCGCCGCCAATCGGCGCTACCTCTGCTATACCGGCGCCGAACGCTTCGACCCCGATTCCTGACCGGTAACCACCGGCACCCGCTGCGGCAAACCTATGCGCGCACGTTCATATCGTTAGAGCGCGAACAGCATGCTAGCGTGCTGTGCCTCGATAAATCCAGAACATTGATTCACAAGGGAAAGCTATTACGTGATAAGAGCAGCCTGTTGCACGCTGACGATTTGTATGCTGGCCCTCACCGGGGCTCAAGTGCGCGCCGATGACAGCACGGCGTCGAGCCCGGTGTCGAGCCCGGTGTCGGCCACGGCGCCAGCGCCGCCGCCGACCCACGCCTCCTCGCCACTCCAGGGAGTGACCGTGATCGGCGAACGAATCGAAGACAACTATCGGGTCGAGGCGGTCAACTCGATCGGACCCTTGGGCTCGGTGCCGCTGCTCGACATTCCCTACTCGGTCGCCGTGCTGCCGCTGGATCTGATCGAGAATTCCCAAGCCGTCAACTTCAAGGACGTCTCCAAGTATTTGCCGCTGGTCGCGTACCAAGAGCAGCAGGGGCCGGACATCTTGCGGCCGCAGACACGCGGGATGCAGGGCGGGAATTTTCAAAACACGCGCCTGGACGGCATGAGCATGTACATCACCGTCGCGACGGCGATGGAACAGTTCCAGCAAATCGAAGTGGTCAACGGTCTGTCGGCATCATTGTATGGGCCGGCGAATCCCTCGGGCATGTTCAACTTCATCTCCAAGCGCCCCACCGAGAACGATTCTGGCGAGGCCACAGTGACCTACAACAGCGACAGCATCGGCACGGCGCACCTTGATGTGAGCGGCCGGTTCGATCCCAACGGCGTGATCAAGTACCGGTTCAACGGAGTGTTCGGCGAGGGAGACGGCTACGTCGATGGCAGCCGCCAAAAGCGCCAACTCGGCGACTTAGGTCTGGATGTTCGCCCTTGGGAGGCCACCGTCCTCGAATTGAATTTCAGCGATTACCGCCTCACCGATCTTGGCTATCCCGGTTGGTTCACCTACGGCGAGAAGATTTCTCTGCCCCCGACGCCCGATCCGACGTCGGTTGGCTACAACCAGGAATATCTCGGCGTGG
>JBARBX010000289.1:0-1948 GCA_049793535.1 Steroidobacteraceae bacterium
GATCAAGATCAAGAATGAGATCGATTCGACGCTGAGCTTCCGGCGCTCCTGCCGGGAGGGAATTTGCGGCTCGTGCGCCATGAATATCGACGGCAAGAACGGCTTGGCCTGCGTCAGCGCGTGCGCCGACGTCAAGCGCGAGATCAAGATCTATCCGTTGCCCCATCTGCCGGTCATCAAGGATTTGATCCCCGATCTCACGAATTTCTACGCCCAGTATGCGTCGATCAAGCCCTGGCTGCAGACACGCACACCGCCGCCCCCGGACACCGAGCGCCTCCAGTCCAAGGAAGATCAGGAGAAGGTCGACCGGCCCTCGGCTTGCATTCTCTGCGCCTGCTGCTCGACTAGCTGCCCCAGCTACTGGTGGAACAGCGATCGATACTTGGGGCCCGCGGCGCTGCTGGCGGCCTATCGATGGATCGTCGACAGCCGCGATGAGGCGGCCGGCGAGCGCCTCGATGAACTCGAGGATCCATTCCGGCTGTACCGCTGCCACACCATCATGAACTGCACCGAGGCGTGCCCGAAGGACTTGAATCCGGCCAAGGCCATCGGCGAGATCAAGCAAATGCTGGCGCAGCGCCGCCACTAGGCGCGAGAGATGGCCAACCCGCCGCCCCCGCAGGGCGCCTCCTCGCCGCCCACGACCGATCTTGAGGAACTCGGGAAACTGCGATGGCGCTGCCGCCGCGGCATGCGCGAACTCGATGTGCTGCTGGCGCGCTATCTGGATGAGGGCTTCGGCAGCGCATCGGTCGCGGAGCAGGAGGCCTTCCGGGGTCTATTGGAGACCCACGACGCCGTCCTCTATGGCTATTGCCTGGGTTCCCTGCCGCCGCCGGCCCGCTTCGCCGCCCTCATCGAACGGATCACGGCAGGTCCGCGCTAGAATCCCATCTTGTGCACAAAGTCACGTTTAAATCCGGTCCGGCCCGGGAATTGTCGAACTTTTCCCTCGGGAGTGGGTCTATCGCGACAGGCTGGGTTGTGAGCTCGCCGGTTAGAGATCACCCATGAGTGTTGAAGAGAGTGACCTCAAACTGGTCGAGAGGGTCCAGCGCGGCGAGCGCGCGGCGTTCGATTTGTTGGTCCTGCGATACCAGCACAAGGTGCTGAAGCTGATCATGCGTTACGTGCACGATGCAACCGAGGCCGAAGACATCGCACAGGAAGCTTTCGTGAAGGCGTTCCGCGCCCTGCATTCGTTTCGCGGCGATAGCGCGTTTTATACCTGGCTGTATAGAATTGCCATCAACACGGCCAAGAACGCCCTGGTCGCCACGAAGCGTCGGCCCATGGACTACGATCTCGATCTGCAGGACCCCGAACAGTACGATCTGCACGCGCGGTTGGCGGAGTCCGAGACTCCGGAGGGCTTGCTGCTCACCGACGAGATACGCGACACCGTGAACCGCGCCATCGAGAATCTACCGGAGGATCTGCGTACGGCGATCGTGCTTCGAGAGTTGGAAGGATTGAGCTACGAAGACATTGCGGAGACCATGGATTGCCCGGTCGGAACGGTGCGTTCGCGAATCTTTCGCGCACGCGAGGCGATTGACAAGAAGTTGCGGCCCATTTTCGACGGCGGGCTGGGGCGGCCTGAGGACACATGAGCGAACAAATTCGTGAGCAGGTATCGGCATTCCTCGACGGCGAGTTGCCCGACTCGGAAACCGAACTATTGTTGAAGCGGCTCACCCGAGACGGCGAATTGCGCGAGAGCTTCGGCCGCTATGCCCTGATCGGCGAGTCCATCCGCGGAACGAGCCGCGGCCTCCTGACCAAGGGCTTCGCAGGCCGCATCAACAAGGCCATCGACGGCGAACCGGTAGTGGCGGTCGGACTGGCCCGCGAATCGCGAGCCCCCCGTTGGTGGCGCCCGTTTGCGGGTGCCGCGGTTGCGGCCGGCGTGGCGGCCGTGGCGGTCGTCGCCCTGCAGCAG
>JBARBX010000290.1:0-5846 GCA_049793535.1 Steroidobacteraceae bacterium
GTCCAGCACGACGCGCGGCGCCAACGCCGTCCAATCGAGCCGCGCCAAAAGATTGTCGCGCACCTCGGCGTGCAGCACGGCTGCGGCATCGAACGTGGCCGCGGCGCGATCGAAGAAGCGCCGCACACGGGCGGCATCGAGCGCGTAGCCCGAGCGTTCGTCCCACGCGGCGCCCGGCCCGGATTCATCGGGCGTGTTCACACCGTTGCCGCGGAGTTCTCCGCATGAGCTGCACGCGGCGGCGGGCCGCCCATCGGCTCGGCGGCAATCTTCAGCCGCCGGAACAGCTCCCGATCGTGCGCGGTATCCGGATTGCCCGTGGTCAGGAGCTTGTCGCCGTAGAAGATGGAGTTGGCGCCGGCCAGGAAGCACAGCGCTTGCAGCTCATCGCTCATCTCGCCGCGGCCGGCCGACAATCGCACATGACAGCGCGGCATGAGGATGCGCGCGACGGCGATGGTGCGCACGAAATCGAAAGGATCGAGCGCCGGCGCATCGGCCAAGGGTGTGCCCGCGACTCTCACCAACTGATTGATGGGCACACTCTCGGGGTGCTCTGGCAGGGTTGCGAGAATATGCAGCAGTTCGGCCCTATCCTCGGGTTCCTCGCCCATGCCGACGATTCCGCCGCAGCACACGTTCATCCCGGCGCTGCGCACGGCGCGCAACGTGTCGAGCCGATCCTGATAGGTGCGGGTGCCGATGATTTTTTTATAGTACCTGGGCGAGGTGTCAAGATTGTGATTGTAATAGTCGAGGCCGGCGTCTCTGAGTTCCCGCGCCTGGTCCTCCGTCACCATCCCCAGGGTCGCGCAGGTCTCCAGCCCCAATGATTTCACCGCGCGGATCATGGCGAGCACCTTGCGCAGATCCTTCGGCTTGGGCGATCGGTAAGCCGCACCCATGCAGAAGCGGGTCGCGCCCGATTCCTGGGCGGCGCGTGCGCGGGAGGCCACTTCCTCGAGCTCGAGGAGCTCCTGCGGCTGCAAGCCCGTCTCGAAGCGCACGCTCTGCGGGCAATAGGCGCAATCCTCGGGACAGGCCCCCGTTTTGATGCTCAACAAGGTGCTGATCTGCACGGTGTTCGGCGCAAAAAAGCGGCGATGCACGGTCTGTGCCCCGAACACCAAGTCCATGAACGGCAGCGCGAACAGCTCTTGAACTTCCGCGAGCGTCCAATCGTTGCGTACTGTCATAAACCTCCTCACCCGCCGCCGGCGAATTGATAGGCGAGCAAAATGCCCAGAAAAACCGCCATCCCGACATAGTTGTTGTTGAGGAAGGCGCGCAGGCAGGCGTCGCGGTCACGCGCGCGGATCAGCCATAGCTGATAGACGAAGAAAATCGCGCCGCCCGACAGTCCCAGGTAGTACCAATAGGTCATGTGCAGCGCGAGGCCGACCAGAGCCAGGGACAGCAAGGTCATGACCTGCAGCAGGGCGAGGATGTGGCGGTCCGAATCCCCGAACAGGATGGCCGTGGAGCGCACGCCGATCTTGAGGTCATCGTCGCGGTCCACCATGGCGTACATGGTGTCGTAGACGGTGACCCACAGCACATTCGCCAGCAACAAGAGATACGCGATCCGCGGCACGCGTTCGAGCTGCGCGTCGAACGCCATCGGTATGCCCCAGCCGAAGGTCACGCCCAGGTACATCTGCGGCACCGGCAGGAAACGTTTGACGAAGGGGTAACTGATTGCCAGAAACCCACCGGCCACCGCCCACAGCAGCGTCGAGCGGTTCAATTGCAGCGCCAGCATCAAGGCCGCCATCGACAGCACCGCGAACAGCAACAGCGCCTCGAGCGTCGAGATGCGCCCCGCCGCCAACGGCCGGTCGCGGGTGCGCGCCACGTGCGGGTCGAAGCTGCGGTCGGCATAGTCGTTGATGGCGCAGCCGGCGGAACGCATGAGCACGGTTCCCACCACGAAAATGGTGAAAATACGCGGGTTCGGCCTGCCGCGGCCGGCGATCCACAAGGCCCACAGGGTCGGCCAGAGCAGCAGCCAGATCCCGATCGGACGATCGAGGCGCATCAGCCGGGCGTAATCCAACAAGCCATCCAGGATCCTCGGCAGCTCGTGGGTGGTCCAGGGGTGGAAGCGCACCCGGTAGGCCATCCATCGCCAACGCTCGGCGATCCTCTCGATCAATTCGACTCCTGAGCGCGGTAGCTGCTGCACGCGGGCGGCCTTACACTCGGCCGCCGGCCGGAAGGAAGAGCTCCTGCATCAGCAAGGGCGCGCCGCGCAGGGTCGCGCGCGAGCGGCGTCCCCACAGGCCTGCCGGCTTGATCTCGGCGTCGCGCAGCGCGCGCGCCGTCACCGGCTCCTGCACCTTGAGCCAGGCATACTCGTAGGGACTGCGCTCCACTCCCGACAAGTCGCTCAAGGTTTCGCCGAGCGCGGCGTCGCCAAGTTCCGCGAGCCAGGAATGCGCGCACAGCGTCGAGTCGGGAATCACGGTTTGCGCGAACACCCAAACGCTGCCGCGGTGGGACATTTCAACATCCCTGAAGAGGCCGGCGTCGTCCTGGATGCGCAGCGCCGCCTTGTGCGCATCGCTCAGCAAGCCGGTCCACTGATCGACCAGCCGCAGCGCGAAGTGCTCGCCGCACACCTCCTTCATGCGCAGCGACACCAGGCCCTTGGCGATCAGCCAGGGACGGGCCTGCGCGTCCACGGACACCTGTCCCAGGCGCTCGGCGGGCAACCATTGAATCGAATCGACGCTGCGAGTGGGTTCCGCGGTCATGAACCATTCTAACCGACCCGGCCGTATTGCTCCGCATGGCCCACCCAGCGGCGGATGAGCGGCGCCACCTGCGCCGGCCACTCGCGCAGCAGCGTCTCCGCCGCGATCTGCACCCGAGGCAGCAGATCGGCGTCGCGTAATAAATCGGCAACACGCATCTGTGCGAGGCCGGTCTGGCGCGTTCCGAGCAGTTCGCCCGGGCCGCGCAGCTCCAGATCGCGCCGCGCGACTTCGAACCCGTCGTTGGTGTCGCGCATCACGGCCAGCCGCGCTCGCGCCAGCGGCGACAATGGCGCGCGGTACAGCAGCAGGCAGGAACTCGCGTGCTGTCCGCGGCCCACGCGGCCGCGCAGCTGGTGTAGCTGCGCCAACCCTAAGCGCTCGGCGTTCTCGATGACCATGAGCGTGGCGTTCGGCACGTCGACCCCCACCTCGATCACCGTGGTCGCGACCAGGAGGTGAATTTTGCCGTCCTTGAAGCGCCGCATGGCGCTCTCCTTGGCGCGGGCGGGCATGCGGCCATGCACCAGCCCGACGATCAGCTCCGGCAGGGCGGCGGCCAATGCCGCAGCCGTCTCTTCCGCCGCTTGGTACGGCATCTCCTCGGATTCGTCGATCAACGGACAGACCCAGTAGGCCTGCCGTCCGGCAAGACAGGCGGTTCGTATCCGCTGCACCACTTCGTCGCGGCGCGTGTCCGTCAGCACCACCGTCGTGACGGGCGTGCGCCCGGGCGGCAGCTCATCGATCACGGAGACATCGAGATCGGCATAGGCGGTCATCGCCAGAGTGCGGGGTATGGGGGTCGCGGTCATGATCAATTGATGCGGCTGACGGCCGCCCAATGCGCCTTTCTCGCGCAGACTCAGGCGCTGATGCACGCCGAAGCGATGCTGCTCATCCACGATCACCAGCGCGAGCGTCGCGAATTGCACGCTCTCCTGAAACAGCGCATGAGTGCCGACGACGATGCGTGCGTGGCCCTCGCGAATGCCGTCGAGGGCGGCGTCGCGCGCCTTGCCGCTGTGGCGGCCGGTGAGCAGCGCGACGGCTACACCTAAGGGCTCGAACCAGTGCCGAAGGTTTTGCGCGTGCTGGTCGGCCAGCAATTCGGTGGGCGCCATCAACGCGGCTTGCCGGCCGGCCTGAACGGCCTGAGTCGCCGCCAGGGCGGCAACCAAGGTCTTGCCGCATCCCACATCGCCCTGCACCAGACGCAGCATGGGTTTGCCTACCGCCAAGTCGGACTCGATCTCGGCGAGCGCCCGCTGCTGGGCCTTGGTCAACCGAAACGGCAGCGTTGCCAGCAGGCTCGCCTTCAACGATCCATCCGAGGCAAGGGGCCAGCCGGGATCGCTTTGAACGCGCTGTCGCAACAGCTTGAGCGATAGCTGGTGCGCGAGCAGTTCTTCGAAGGCCAGCCGGCGCTGCGCCGGGTGCCGGCCGCTGAGCAACAAATTCACCGGGGCGTCCGCCGGGGGGCGATGCACGTAGAGCAGCGCTTCGCGCAAGGAGGGCAGATGCGAATCGGCCAGGACGGCGGCGGGCAGCCAGTCCTCGATGTCGCCCGCACCGGTTGCGTCGAGTGCCGAGCCCACCAACATGCGCAGACGTCCCTGGGTGACCCCCTCCGTCAGAGGATAAATCGGCGTCAGATGATCCGCCGGCGCCGCGGCGGCCTGGGGATCGATCCGCCGATATTCCGGGTGTACGATTTCCAGTCCCATGGGACCGCGCCGCGCCTCGCCGAAACAGCGAATGGTTACGCCGCGCGCCAGACCGTTTTGCTGCTGCGCCGTGAAGTGGAAAAAACGCAGTGTCAGGAAGCCGGAGCCGTCCGCGATCCGGCACAGCATCTGCCGCCGCCCGCGAAACACGACCTCGGTGAGCTGAACCTCGCCCTCCACCGCCGCCCGCTGGCCGGCGCGCAGTTCCCCCAAGGGAACCACGCGCGTGCGGTCCTCGTACCGCAGCGGCAAAAGGAACAAGAGATCCTCGGTGGTCTCAACGCCCAAGGCGCGCAGCCTTTCGCTAAGCGCCTCGCCGACGCCGCGCAGCACCGTGACCGGCTTCGCCGCGGTCACGTCGCCCGCGCTAGAGAGCGACAATACACTCCACTTCAACCTGCGCTCCGCGCGGCAGCGAGGCGACGCCGACGGCGGCGCGTGCAGGATAGGGCTCGCGAAAGTATTCGGCCATGATCTTGTTGACCAATCCGAAGTGCGACAGGTCGGTCAGGAACACCGTCGCCTTCACCACGTCGTCCAAGCTCGCGCCGGCCGCAACCACGATGGCCTTCAAGTTGTCGAATACCCGGCGTATCTGCGCTTCGATGTCGCCTTTCACCATTTCCTTGGTCGCGGGATCCAAGGGAATCTGGCCGGACACCCAGATGGTGTTGCCCACGCGCACCGCCTGCGAATAAACGCCGATGGCGGCCGGCGCAGCGGCCGTCGAGATGATTTGTTTGCTCATAGATTTCAAGCCAAGGTGCGAAATACGCGCTGCACGTCCGGCATGCGCCTGATGGTTTTGATGACCTGCGCCAGGTGTTTGCGGTCGCGCACCTGGAGCTGAAATTTGAGGGACGAGCTGCTCACGTCGCGTTCTTCCAGAGATACCTGATCGATGTTGGTTTCCGTCCCCGCGATGCTGGAGGCCACGGCCGCCAGCACGCCCACCCGGTTGTTGATTTCAAGCTGGATCTCGCAGCTGAACAAGCGGCCTTCGGTCGCCTCCCAGGCCACCGACAGCCATTTCTCCGGTTGCTTGCGGTACTCGGCGAGGTTACCGCAATTCTGGCGGTGAATCATCACGCCGCGCCCGGCGCTCAAGTACGCCATGATGGGATCGTTCGGAATGGGGAAGCAGCAGCGCGCACAGGTCACCAGCAGCCCTTCGGTGCCGGCGATCATCAGGGGGCCGCCGCCGTGAGTCGGGGTGTGTTCGGCGCCGTCGCGCGCGGGCTGCAAACGGCGCGCGACCAAGGGAGCGAGACGCTCGCCCAAGCCGATCTTTTCGAACAGCTCGTCGGTGTCCTTCAGATTCAGTTCTTTGACCACCGCGCTCAAATCCGCCGGGGGAATCTTC
>JBARBX010000291.1:0-10516 GCA_049793535.1 Steroidobacteraceae bacterium
ATCGATTGTCCAGCCCTCAATGGGAATCGTGATACCGAACTGGTATTCCTCGTCGCGCTCGCCGTGCAAGGGCAAGAAACCCAGGTTGCTGTTCTGCGCGTACTCGAGTAGAGGCCCGCTGAGCGTCGTCAGTGGAGGCGCCTGGTAGTACTTCCCCCAGAATCCGCGCAAGGTCCAATTCACCCAGGGAAGCCGTACGGCGGCGCCGAGCCGGGGACTCGTGGCGTTCTCGGTGATCGACCCATCAAAGTGCGTTTGGCGCACGCCGACCGGAAATTGAAGCCAGTCGGTCGGCTTGAACGTGTCCTCGATGTAGCCGGCAACTACCGAGCCGGTCGGCCGCAAATTCTGGCCGACGGGGGCATTACTGCCATCGTTGAAGAGCAGGTCGAACGCTTCGTGATCGCGCTGATTCCACCCGATAACTCCGACTTGGAGATCGTTCCGCGTCACATGCCATCGCAACGTTTCCTGACCGCCGACATAGGTTGAGGTGCGCTGATCGGTGGTGCTGATGGGAAAATCGTTCGGCGCGCCATCGAGATCCGCTTGATTTTGATGGTAGAAAAATGAGGTGGTCAGCGCGGCATCGGTGCTGAGTTTTCGTACCCAAGAAAGAATGCCAAAGACGTCGGTCTCGCGCTGGACATCATCGTCGAGCTGTCCAGGAGCGTTCGGGATATCGTAATTATCATGCCGTGCGGAGAAGACGAACCGAAACTGGTCATCGGGGGTGGCGTTGAAGATCAGGGTGCTGAACCCGCCGTAGCCATCCTCTGAATCGTGAATGATCTGGGACACCGGCGTTTGAATGCCGAGATCGCTTCGATTGCCGTTGAGGCTCGCATAGTAGGCGAATCGCTCGTCGTGGCTGCCGATACTCACATAGTCGTTGGTTTGCCCGAAATTGCCGCCGCTCGCAATGAGTTCACCTTGATTTTCGCGTTCAAAGCCGGTGCGTGGCACGACGTTGAACACTCCATAGGTGCGATCTCCCTGATCCGCCTCGTAGCTGCCCCGCTGGATCTCGAGATAATCGATGTCCTTGGGATCGATCTGCGGGCCTAAGTTGCTCGCGATGTTGGTGTTTGGAATCTCAACCCCATCCACTGCCCAGGCAGTCTGGTGGCCTCCCCGAACGTGCAGCTGATCGTGGACTACATATGCGCCCGGAACGAAATTGGTGATCATCGCGAGATTGTTCGTCTGCTCGGCTCCTGGGCTACGCTCGATGTCTTCACGGTTGACGACCGTCGTCGGAGTCGATGTGACCGGCAACGCCGTATCCAAGGAGGCTGTCACCGTGACGGTTTCCAGCGTGGGCCCTTTGGCAAGTTGCACATGGGCGACGGGCGAGAAGCCCGAAGTGACGGTGACGATCTGCGACTTCGTCTCAAATCCGGACTGACTGACGGTCAAGACGTAGTCACCGATAGGGACTGAAATAAAGGCGAACTCGCCGCGGGGATCCGTCGCCGCAGTCTCTACCCACTCGGAGGTCGCCGACTTCAGTGTGACTTGGGCTTGCGCGATCGGCAGATGAGTCGGGTCGTGCACGACGCCGCGAACCCCACTCACATCGGCGGCGCGAAGCGCGGCCGGCGCAATGATAATTGCAACTAAAAGCATCGCGCTCCGGACGCGCAATGAGCCTGAAAAGCAGAGACGGGCCCATCGATGGCCCACGCAGACATTTTGCATGACACTCTCCCCATGAAATCCAGACGGGTGGACGCGCACGCGTGCCAATGCATTGCTGCTACGCGCGCTTATCGGAGATCAGGAAACTAGGCGAGGGAAGGCGGTCCGCGAGGTTGGTGAGATCGTAACGGCCGGGGTACAAGCCGTTTGGGTTCGGCCAGAAAGACTTCGAGAAAGGGTATTTGCCCGGGAGGATTGAAGACCAAGAAGTCGGAAACCGGTCCTTGAGCGGGCGCACTTCCGAAGGGACAATCTTGCTGATCCGCATGATGCTGCGAATCGTGGTGGTGTTGATGGTGCACAGGGACGGACATCCCGAACGCGGGACAGAGTTCCAGCTGAAACGGCGCGCCGTTGGTGGGCATGAAGCCAACGGGAATATAGGCACGAAGCAGCAGCGCGGCCAGTACGATGATGGCCGAAACGCGAAGGATTCTGCGATTTAAGAATCGGTTGCCCATACCCCTTGAGCTCAACGATGCCAGACCCGTCATTGTACTAGGGACAACTTATATCAGGCTCAACATTCGTGGACAATGAAGGCGCCGACTTCGCATGACGAGCGTGCGCAGCGCTACAACGACGGCTTTGCGTAGCGGGACTACCTGAGTATGTTGCACGCCACCAAGCAGTCGCGAGTCGCCTGGGCAGGATTCGACGCCCGAAAACGGGTGCTTCAGGAACCTGCGATCTGGGAAAGCGCGCTGGTAGGGCACCATCTGGAAGGCAGTTCCGAATCCCAGGTGATCGAATGGCTCAAACAGGGCGACCTTCAATCGATCGGCAATGATGCCAGCTATGCCGCAATGTACCTTGCGCCAGCATCGATCGCCCGACGTGGCAATTTGATGGGCTTGTTCAACGATCCAAATAAGCATCGCGTCAGATCTCAACTATCGTACTTTGTCGACGCGTATCGCGCGATCAAGCTGCGCGACTATCGGGGAGCCAAAAGGGCTGCGGTGGGCCAAGGTGCGGGAGCGTGTGCAACCGTGGCAGTCCTGGAGCTACGCATTAGAGGCCGAGTTCACTACCGATCCGTCCGATCGGGGTCGCGCGATTGCAATGAGCCACTATCTTGATCCGAAATCATTACGTTTGTCTCAATTCAGCAAAACAGAAGTTGACCAAGCCGCGACAAGATTCAATGGCCTCAATATCTTTCTGAAGAAGAGGCGCGGTGCCACCACGACTTGACGGGCAGGACGTGAGTACGCATCGCAGAACTCCGATGGACGGCCACGGAGGGTTGTGGACCAGCGGGCGGGGGTGGAGGGCCCGCGATCGGGCCCCCGGCACTGTTCGCTCAGCTCTGTCCCTGGTTGGTCTTGATGACCTCGCAATTCTGATGATCGCGCTTGAGCGACGCGCAGACGGAGTCGGCGTTATGGCGCTCCATCAGCCCGGACATCACCCGATAGCGCTTGTTTGAGGAGTCGGGCGACAGTACATCGACCTCTTTGAGGACGCTGCTGAAGCGCGATTGCAGCTCCGACTTTTTGTGGTCGGCGGCGTGCTCATTGTGAAATATGCCCAGCTCGGCCCGATAGTCGGCATGCAGCGCCGCAAGCTTTTGCTTGGCTTGATCCGCCTCCGCTCCCTGCGGGTACTTCTGGAGGAACGCCTGCAGGCCGGTCGCGGAGCCGTCCGACTGTGCGACCTTCCACGCGTTCGCCCGCTCCAATCCCGTTATCTGATCCCGAGCCGTCTGCAAATGAGTTCCATCCGGCCGCTCCTGAACATACTGCTTGTAGCTGTCGACCGAATTGGCGTCCTGCGCTGTCTTCCAGGCTGCGTCGTCTTGCAGGGTGGCGATGCGCGTTCGCGCCTGTTGGGCACGCTGATCACTTGCGTGTTTGTCGAGGAACGTTTGATAGCCGGCGACGGTGTTCCGAGTGCTGGCATTCGCCCAATCTTTATCGGCGGTGCCGCATGCCGTCATGGCCAGCACGCCGCAGGCCAGCAATGGTAGTAGGTACTTGTTCCCGCTCATAGTATTACCCTCCAGAAATTCACTCTTCGTAAGTTGGAGCGTCTGATTTCAAAGCCCATCGAGCAAAGGCCGCTTTGTCTGCTCTGTGTACAAATACATTGGTATCCATTATATTGACACAATTGCAATATGGACGGAAGTGAAACTTGCGAGGTTTAACAGAGCGCCGGGCACCGGCATCCGGCCAGCGCGGCGATATGCGGCACAAGCGGCTGACGCTCGACGTATTGAAGCAATTCAGGCTGATTTACGGGTCCGTCCGGCACCACTTTCGGCAGGTGGAGGAGACTTGCGGAGTCTCCGCCTCACAGGTCTGGATGCTGCATGAGCTGCAATCCGCGCCGGGGATCGGCGTGTCCGATCTCGCACACCGCCTTTCGATCCATCAAACGACATGCAGCCAGCTCATCGAGAAACTCGTGGCGCGCGGCTATGTCGAGAAGACGCGATCGGAACTGGACCAGCGCCGCGTCGGGCTGACGATCACACGAGAAGCCGCCGGTGTTCTCAAGGAAGCACCCGGCCCTGCCGAGGGTTTGCTGCCGGAGGCATTGATGCGGCTATCGGATGCGACGCTGCAATCGCTGACGACACAGCTCGGCAAGCTCATCGACGGTCTTCAATTGCAAGATGCGCAGGCGGCCAACAAGCTTCTGGCGGATCTCTGAGATACACGCTGTGTCACACGCGCAAATTTGTAGCGGGCTAATAGAAATCAAATCAAGAGTAGGAGCAGGCAATGACGAAGTATCGAACCCCAATTCTCATGACGGGCGCGGCGGCACTGTGCACTTTCTTTGCATCGGGTTGCACCGACCTGAAGCCGATCCAAGCACAGATCGACGATCTTAAGTCCCAGGTGAGCAAGCTGTCGTCGGACGACGCGAGCATAAGGAGCCGGGCCGATGGAGCCGCCGCCGCGGCGCAGTCCGCGGCGGCGGCGGCGCAACGTGCGCAGGCCACCGCTGATTCGGCCAACGCAGCGGCGAACAAGAATCAACAGGGCATTGAGGCGATCAACGAAAAAATCGACCGCATGTTCAAGAAATCGGTCTCAAAATAGATTTTGAGCGTCGCCGCAGCGAACGGAACCGCTCCGGTCAACGCGGCGCTCTTATTGGTCCGGGACAGACGATGGCGGGGAGCGCGGCGCCGGGCACATAGGCGCCCGAACTCGCGACGCGATAGCAGCTCTCGTTGATCCATACGATCCAATCGCCATTGGCGGTCTTGAACTGCTCACCGGCGCGATGCCGCGGCCACCAATTCTCCTCCGCCGGACCGCCCGATACGGGCTCCTCCTGCGGTGCACGGTGGTTGCGAATGTCGAACGCCTGCACGGCGCGGCGCGCTTCGGCCGGCCAATCCACGCCGGATCCATTGCCGCTCGAAGGGGACGAGGATGGCGCCGATGGCCAGGATGAGTCCAGCGCGGGCGGCGCGATGGTGATGGCGGTGCCGCCGCTCAAGCGCCGTGGCCGAGCGTTCTCGGAGCGAATTTTGGGAATGGCGTCGGGCGGCAGGTATAAAAGTTCCACCGCAGGCTGCGCCAAGGCTGGTGACCCGCCGACCCGAGACGCGGTCGCGAGCAATGCCAGCATGACGAGATGCAGAGCCAGCACCACGAACAGTGTCACGGACCTTGAATGGTCCCACTTGGATTCGTACATGTCCGGATGGACCCGAAAGACTTCGTGGGGTTCCCGGGAAAGGGTGGAGTCGGGCGTTCGGCGCCTATCCGGCCGCAGATCGCAGGTACGCAATGGTTCGTCTGACTTCCGTGATGAGATTGTCGGCGAGTGCCGCGACCTCGGCGCTCATTCCCGCGCCGGTCGCCGACTCGAGTTGCGCCGCCGCGGCGGCGGCGGCCGGGGCGCGCAGATTGGCGCTCGCACCCTTGAGGGTATGCGCCGAGATACGCAATGCCGCCGCGTCCCCGGTCCCGATTGCCGAGATGATCGCCGCGACTTCCCGGTCGACGGTCCCGATGAAGGCATCCGCCAAGTCGCGGGCAAATCCTTGGTCGCCGTCGATCGAATTGAGCAGCGCTTCCCAATCGACGGGGCGGTACGGCGACTGCGGCGGCTGCGGCGTCTCAGCCGGCGCCCCAGGCGCGGAGATGGCGCTCGGCAGTAGCCGTTCGAGGGAGGCGTCGAGCTTGGCCCGGTCGATCGGCTTGGACAGATAGTCATCCATACCGGCCGCCCTGCACTTCTCCTCATCCCCCTTCATGGCATGCGCCGTGAGCGCGACGATGGGAATGTGGCTGTTGCCCGCTTCGAGCCGGCGGATCTCGCGGGTGGCCGCGTAGCCGTCCATCTGCGGCATCTGGCAATCCATGATGATGAGTTCGAATTTCCCAGTCTGCCAGGCGTCGATGGCCGCCGCGCCGTCCGCGACGATGTCGACTCGATAGCCCATTTTCTCCAGCAGACCTCGCGCCACCTTCTGATTGACCAGGTTGTCCTCGGCCAGCAGGATTCGGTTGCGGGCGAGGGCCCGCTGTGCGCGCAGCGCGTGCCGGGTGATCATGGGCTGACTGCGCAAATGCCAGGAGTCCGCCGTGCTCGCCAGGACCAAGACCAGACATTCGGTCAGGTCGCGTTGAGTCACCGGTTTCAACAGGTAACCGGCAAAGCCGATGTCGGCAAACAACCGGCCGTCGCCGCGCTGGCCCGAAGAGGTCAACAAAATCAGCCGGGTGGACTTCAGGGTCGGGTCTCGATTGATGGTCCGGCCGAGCTCGGCGCCGTCGCAGGCAGGCATCAAATAGTCGAGGAGCGCCGCGTCGAAGGGGCGGCCGGCGGCGCTCGCCTGCCGCAACAGCGCCAGCGCCTCGTCCGCCGAGCTCGCCGACACGGCCTCGACGCCGCACAAGAGAAGCTGACCCATGAGCACTTTGCGGTTGGTGGCGTTGTCGTCCACCACGAGGATGCGCTGACCCTTGAGGGGCGTCGGTGCCGCATGAATGAGAGGCGGGCTCACGCTGGCCGGCGGGAAACGCACGGTGAACCAGAACAGGGAACCCACGCCTTCGGTACTTTCGACGCCCGTTTCGCCGCCCATGAGCTCGACCAGATGGCGCACGATCGACAGCCCAAGGCCCGTGCCCCCGAAGCGGCGCGTGGTCGATGTGTCCACCTGCATGAAGGGCGCGAACAATGAATCCAGGCGATCGGCCGGGATTCCGATGCCGGTGTCGCGCACTTCGCAGCGAATTCCCGTGCCGTTCTCGCCGGTCTCGAGGACCTTGAGCTCGAGGGACACCTCGCCCGTGGCCGTGAACTTGACCGCGTTGCCGGCGAGATTCAACAGGATCTGACGGACGCGTCCCGCGTCGCACTTGACCAGCGGGGGCAGATTGGCGTCGATTTGCGCGGTGAGCTCCAACCCTTTCGCGTGCGCTTGAACCGACAGAAGACGGGCGACATCTTCGAAGGTGTCGCGCAGGTCCACGTCCAGCTGTTCGAACTCGAGCTTGCCGGCCTCGACTTTGGAGAAATCCAGAATATCGTTGATGACCGTCAGCAAGGACGTGCCGCTGTCGCGGATAGTCTCCGCATAGTCTCGCTGCAAGGCATCGAGCTTGGTGTCGAGCAAGAGCTCGGTCATTCCGAGCACGCCGTTCATCGGGGTGCGGATCTCGTGGCTCATGTTGGCCAGGAAGTCGCTCTTGGCGCGGTTGGCGGATTCCGCAACCTCCTTCGCCCGCAGCGTCTCGAGCGCAGCCGCCTTCAGATCGGTCAGGTCGAGCACGATTCCATGCATCTCGAGCGGCTGGCCCCGCGAGTCGCGCCGGGCGGCCGTCGCCGCCGCGCGTACGTACTTGACGGCGCCGTCGACGACGAAGCGATGATCGAGAGTGCGTGAGCCCGCCCCCGAGGCCAATTCCGCGAGCATGCTCTCCACCGCCGACCGGTCGTCGGGGTGAGTGACGGCCAGATACGCCGCCAGGGGTGCCTTGCTCTTGTGCGGACTGCCGAGCAGTTGGCGCAGTTCATTCGACATCGTTCCGGCGCCGGTCGCGAGGTTCGTGTACCAAGTTCCGAGATTGGCGAACTGCTGCGCACGCTTCAGTTGATCTTCCGTGTCGGCCTGCGCGGTCAAGGCACGCCGTCGGGCGCTCTCTGCCCGCCAGATTGCGATGCCATTCAGGCAGGCGAGGGCGCCCGCGATCAATACGCCGAGCACAGCCGACACGTCGACTCGCCGAACCAGCTGTCTATATCGATCTGCGCGCACCGTGATACCGACGTAGCCGACCATCGCCCCGTTCCGCGCGAATATGGGCGCGTGGGCTCGGATCCCCAATCCCCAGGCGGTGGCGTAGGGTTCCTTCTCCACCGTCAGGCGATGGGTCCTGGAGACTTCGATTTCACCCGGGCTGGGTGCATCTACCTCCATGGGCGGAGAATGATTGGGCCGGCCCGCCTCGTCGAAAGTGCCCCGGCGCGTGCCGTCGAGCACGAAATGCATGACGTTGCCCTGCATGACGCCGACGTAGGCGAATCGGATGTCGGGATTCGTGTCGAGCAGGACACGCAGAGGCCGCGAAGCGCGGTTGTACTCCGGCGAGCCGTCCTGACTGGGGTTGTTGAATTTTGGAAGATCGTCCGGGTCGATGAGGGCCGCCGTATCGGCTGCCGTGCGGGCCAGGTAGGTGCGCACGTCCTCCAAAAGCACCTGCCTGACGATGATGTCGACGACGGCGATTCCGGCGATGGCGGTGCCCCACGCGATGAGACCGCCCGCGACCGCCGACAGCAGGGGGCGGCCCTCGTCGCGCCTGCCGCGCGTCAACTTGAGCAGGCGTGAATCGAGTCGTTGCCACAGGGGTGTCGGGGTGGTCATAGGGCTCCCCAGACTAACGGGTTCGCGTAGGCGTTGGCCATCCTGATTCGCCTGAATCGCGAAACGCATCTCGAAGCGATCGTTGCCGGGGCGAACCGACCCTTGCAGCGTCCTTGGTCCGCGGCCGGTTCGCCCCACTTCCCGTAGGTTTGGGCGGCGACTCTCGCCACCTGAATTCCCGCGCTCTTGGCGGGCGACGATAAGTTAGCGCCCATTCGTTGCGCGCGTGTGGCGGCGGTGTTGAAGTTAGGTGAACACAACCGGTCGCGTTGCGTCGCTCCGAACGGCGCGGATCAGGAGGCCGCCAATATCGCGCTTATTTTCAGCGTGGCCGGGTCGAACACCGCCAGCAAGGGATGCCCTCGGCCGGTCAGCGGCATGGCATTCGCCTCATCCGTGGCCAACCCCGCGGCGCGCATGCGCTCTTTGAGCGCTCCTTTCTGACTGGGGGCGAAATAGGCGACGTTGTCCACCTTTTTCAACCTCGCTCGAAGGTCAGCCAGTCCTTGGCTCCAGGGCTTGAAGTATTGCGGCATGGAGACGACGTCGTCACCCCCGACGATCGCCGACGTGACAATCTTTTTGCGCAAGTCCAGATCCTCCGGCAGCGGCGCCCAAACCCACCTCGGCAGGCTGTACCAGTGCGGGGCCAGCCCCGGATTTCGCTGCCAGCCGAGCACCGCCTCCTCAGAGTCTATGTCGTAGGCCTGGACGAGCTGCAGCAGCCCCTCCGAGTATGTGTAGTACAGCGGCCGTCCGCTCCAAAGCGAGGCGGTGCCGTACACCAGGGCGCAAAGCTGAACCACGACGATCACCGCGATGTCGCGGGCCAGCTCTCGCCGCGGTTTGCTCGAGCGGGCGATGATGAAGGTGAGCGTGGGGCCAAGCACGACATCGACTCCGACCATCACCAGGACCACATGAATGACATCGGTCAAAACCCAAGCCGGCCACCGATACCAACCCAAGTAGAGGCTGCCCAGAATGGTCGACAGTGCGACGCTGCTCGCGAGCAAATGCAGCCCGAATGCCTTGAACCTGAACCTCATGATTATATTTTCCACAAACTCGAACTCAAGTGAAGATCAGGATTTCGGGTGCCATGGATATTTGCCAACGCCGTCACACGCCCGGCACGGCGCCGCGAGCTGCGTGGCGCCATAGCCGAAATCCTCCGAGAAACGCGAAGTCATTGCTGCCAAGGCGGGAATTTCTCGGCAGCCGCTTCAACTTGCGCGCATTGCCGCCGCCGATGATGATGTAGTCGGCTTCCAACAGGCCGCCCAACTGCTCCACCGCCTCGGCCACGTTCCGGCGCCATTTCTTGAGCCCCAATCGCTCCAATCCGCGCTCGCCGACATAGTCCTCGTAGGTGCGTCCCTTCTTGTAGGGTAGGTGTCCGAGTTCCATGGGCGCGACGACGCCATCGACGATCATGGCGGAGCCCAATCCGGTCCCAAGCCCGAGAAACAACATTCTGCCGCCTTCGTAGCTGCCGACCGCCTGCATGGCCGCATCGTTCATGACGTGGGTCGGGCGGCCGAAGGCCTTGCGAAAATCGAATCCAACCCAGCCGGCTCCCAGGTTGTGCGGCTCCGCGACCACCTTTCCATGCAGCACGACTCCGGGATAGCCGATGGACACCGCGTCGTAAGGCCAGTCGCCGGTAAGCTCGTGCACGCACTTAACCATTCGGCGCGGGGTGAGGTCCGGTCCCGATTCGAATTGCCGCGGTTCGCGGCGGCCGAAGACGCGCATCTTCACGTGGCTTCCGCCGATGTCGATGGCGAGTACTCGCCTGTGGTGCTTTGGCGCCATATTTCCGAGACAATACCTCAATGCGGCGCCGTTTGCGCCGGGAAAACGCGGAACAGTTGTGACGGCAACGGCCAGCAGATCATTCGACCTGGTGATTTTCGACTGCGACGGCGTGCTCGTCGACAGCGAGCCGATTACCAACCGAGTCTTTAC
>JBARBX010000292.1:0-3897 GCA_049793535.1 Steroidobacteraceae bacterium
GCGCCAATACAGCCATATTTTCGATCGTCAACGCTCTCATGCTCCAGAGCCTTCCCTATCCGCATCCGGAGCGAATGGGCACAATTTTCCGGCTCGTCAAGGGAAGCGAGCCCTTCGACGGACGCCATTCGATCAGCGGGGAGCAGTTTGAGTTGCTCCGTGACGATGTTCCCTCGCTCATGGCTGCGGTATCGAGCCGGGGCACCAACGGAGTCAATCATCAGGCCGGCCAGCACGTGGAGTACGTTCATGACGGCCGCATCTCGGCCCGCTACCTGGACGTGCTGGGGATTCACCCGGCGCTGGGCCGCAACTTTTCCGACGAAGAAGACCGCCCCAAGGGCCAAGGGCCGTCATTCTGAGCTTTGGTTTGTGGCACAGCGTCTTTCAGGAAAACCGGGCTCTGCTGGGCAAGACCATCCATTTGAAGGGCGACTCGTATACCGTCGTCGGCGTTTTTCCCGCGGGCGCAGTAACTCCGCTCGATGCCGATCTGTATACCGCGCTCCAGCCCAGCCGCAACAGTGAAGGCGGCGGCACCAATTACGAGGTCATTACGCGCCTGCGCGACGGCGCCGCGTGGCAACAAGCCGACGCTGAAATCAACCGTGCGTGGACCGGCTGGGCCGCAAGCCTCGCTGGACAATATGGTCCCGGCGCGCGGGTGTCTTTTTACTCTGTGCCGTTCCAGAAAGGCGAGTCGGCGGGTCTGCGGCCAAAAGCTCTCGCCCTCATGTTCGCGGCGGGATTCATTCTGCTTATCGCCTGCGCCAACCTGGCCGGCCTCACCCTGTTGCGCATGGCAAGGCGAACGCCCGAGATCGCCACCCGGATGGCGCTGGGCGCCTCCATCTGGCAGATCGAAAAGCAGCTCTGGATTGAGAATCTGCTTCTTGCGGGCTTGGGTGGCCTGGCCGGCCTCGAGGCTGGCTATCTCGTCTTGCGCGGGCTGCTGTCACTTCTGCCGGAGCACTATTTGCCCGTGTCTGGCGTGCCGCTCGACGGTCGCGTGCTCGCATTTACCTTCGCGGTCTCGGCGCTGACCAGCGTCCTGTTTGGCATATTGCCCACCCTCACCGTCCTCAGGGTCGATCTCCGGTCGGCAATGGCCACGCGCGCGATTGCCGGCAGAGAGAACATGCGGCTGCGCCAGGCGCTGATCGCCGGAGAGGTGGCGTTAGCCGTGGCTCTGCTGGCCGGTTCGGGCCTGCTTATTCGTACTCTCATTCATCTTGAAACTCTGCCGCCGGATTTCAATCCCCACGGCGTCATGACGGCCAAGGCGTCGCTCGACGACCCGCGGTACCACGATCCGGCGGCGTTCGCGACACTGCTCGATGAGAGCATCGCAGCCATGCGCCGCATTCCCGGCGTGGAAGATGCCGCCGTGGGCCTGACCTGCCCTACGAACAAACCCTGAACGGCCCGGTTCGGCTCGATAACGGACCCGATGCGGACCAGTCTGTTCAGACCGATCTTGTCTACGTCACGCCCGGTTATTTTGAAACTCTTCAGATGCCGCTGCTGGCGGGCCGCAGTTTCACCGCCTCCGACGGGCCAAAGTCGCAGCCGGTGGCGATTGTGAACCGCAGCTTCGCCCGTAAATTCTTTCCCGGGGTCAGTCTCATCGGCCACACGCTGGACAAGGGAACGCTGATCGTGGGGGTGGTGGAAGACACTCAACTTACGTCGGGCCTCAATCAGGTCGCGCCTCTCCAGAGCGAAGAAACGATGTATATCCCCGCGACGCAGATCCTCGATCCCCAGTCGCTCGCATTGGTGCACACCTGGTTCCAACCCAGCTGGATCGTTCGTACGTCCAGACCGATCGAAGGCCTGACCGGCGACATGCAGCGGGCACTGGCCAGCGCCGATCCCGGCTTGCCGTTTTCCGGTTTCTACGCCATGGACGATCATCTTGCCCAGGCTCTGGCAACCCAGAGGGTCGAAGTCGCTCTTCTCGGCGCAATGGCCGGTCTGGCGCTGCTGCTGAGCGCGGTGGGAATTTTCGCGCTGGTCGCCAACATCGTCTCCCAGCGCACGCGCGAGATAGGCATTCGCATCGCCCTTGGATCGACCGTGCGCCAGGCCATGACCCACGTTGCAACTCCGGGCATTCGCTCTTCGGCAATCGGCCTGGCTCTTGGCTTCCTGCTCTGCCTGGGAACGCTGCGAGTGATGCGCAGCGCGCTCTACGGCGTCGGCGTCTACGATGTGCCCAGCCTTCTCAGCGTCGTCGGCGTTCTGGTAGTGGTGACACTGTTCGCAGTAACCGTTCCCACCATGCGCATAGTAAAGACCGATCCCGCCGCAACCCTTCGTGAGGAATAGCGGCAGTTCGTGAATCGTGACTCGTGGGTCGTGGCTCGTGGGTCGTAGCTTGCAGCCCGTAACGAGAGGCTACCGGCTAGCTTTTCCGCAGCTCGACCTCCAATCATCATTTGACCAGTCTCTGTTCTCTGTTCTCTGTTCTCTGTTCTCTGTTCTCTGTTCTCTCGCTCCTTTGCTCCCTCGTTACTTTGTTCCCTCATTCCTTTGTTCCCTCATTCCCTACCCTTCCGTGTTCCTCGCCACAAAACGCGCTTGCCAACCTCTGCTACCATAAGGATGATTGCGGCTCCCGCAACCGGGGCGGATTTGCTGGGCTTCAGCTCAACTTTCGAACCATTGCGCCGATGAGTTGATTGGGGCTCTTACGTGAAGGCGGACGGAGCCAACACAAAAGGAGAATTTTTATGCCTCTGGTATCGATGCGGCAGCTCCTCGACGAGGCTGCTAAGGGCGGATATGGCGTGGGCGCGTTCAACGTCAATGACATGGAACAGATTCAGGCCATTATGATGGCCGCCAAGCAGACCAAGTCGCCGGTAATTGTGCAGGCCAGCCGCGGAGCGCGTGCCTTTGCCGAGGACCTTTACCTGTTCAGGCTGATCCAGGCCGCGGCCGAGCTGAACCCAGACATTCCGATCGCCATGCATCAGGATCACGGCAACAGCTTTGAGACCTGCCGCAGCGCCATTGCGCTCGGCTACACGAGCGTGATGATGGACGGATCGCTGAAGGAAGACGGCAAGACGCCTTCCACGTTTGAAGAGAACGTTGAAGTGACGCGCAAAGTGGTGGAGTATGCCCACGAGCGCGGCGTCACGGTCGAGGGCGAGATCGGCGTGCTGGGCGGCGTGGAAGACGGCCACGGCGCGGGCGGCACGGGTCTGGAGCACATTACCGATCCCGACCAGGCTGTCGAGTTTGCCGAGCGCACCGGCGTTGACGCGCTGGCCATCGCCATCGGCACCAGCCACGGCGCTTACAAGTTCACCAAGAAGCCCGACGGCTCGGTACTCAAGATGGACGTGCTGATCGCGATTCACAAGCGCCTGCCGCACACCCACCTGGTAATGCACGGCTCATCCAGCGTGCCCAAGGAGTTGCAGGACGTCATCAACCAGTACGGCGGAAAGCTGAAGCCGACTTGGGGCGTTCCGGTGGAAGAGATTCAGCTCGGCATCCGCAACGGCGTGCGCAAGATCAACGTCGACACCGACAACCGCCTGGCCATCACCGGCGCCATCCGCAAGGTCTTCGCTGAGACCCCGGAGAAGTTCGACCCGCGCGATTACATGAAGCCCGCGCGCGAGGCCATGGCCAAAGTCGTCGCCCAGCGCATGACCGAGTTCGGCCAGGCCGGCCACGCCGGCGACTACACCCCCATCCCGATCACCGAGATCGCCAAGGGCTACGCCGACGGCTCGCTCGATCCGCGCCCCTCGCTGGCCGGCGCGCGGTAAACCCGCGCTTCACGCAGCAAAATCAAAAGGCCGTTCCGCACCCGCGGAGCGGCCTTTTCCTATTCCTCTCATCCAATCTCAAATTTGTCATCCTGAGCAAAGTCCGCGC
>JBARBX010000293.1:0-1799 GCA_049793535.1 Steroidobacteraceae bacterium
GGCCAAGGAGCAGCGCGAAATGCTCTCCAAGATCGCCACCGGCGATGAAGTGGCGACCACCGGCGGCATTCTCGGCAAGGTGACCGAGGTGGGCGAGCAGTTCCTGACCCTGGAAATTGCCAGCGGAGTCAGCGTCAAGCTGCAGAAATTCCAGGTCTCGCAGGTCCTGCCCAAGGGCACGGTCAAGAGCGCATGATCGCGTATCCACGCTGGAAGATCGCGTTGGTCGCGATCGTGGTGATCATCGGGATTTTCCTGGCGGTGCCCAATTTGTTCGGCGAGGAAAGCGCGCTGCAGCTCGCACGCGATCGGGCGGCCGTGACCGATGCGGATCGCACTGCGGTAGAGCAGCTGCTCAAGGACAAGGGCGTGACCCTGACCGGTGCCTTCCTCGAGCAGGGACGCCTGACGCTGCGTTTCGCCAATACGCAGGATCAATTGAAGGCGCGCGACCTCATCAACGAGGCGCGCCCCAACCAGTTCACCATTGCGCTGTCGAAGGCATCGCGGGTTCCCGAGTGGATGCGCAATTTGGGCCTGACCCCGTTGAAGCTGGGCCTGGACCTGCGCGGCGGCGTGTACCTGGTGTACCAGGTCGACGTGCAGGGCGCGGTGAAGCAGCTGCTCGACCATCACGAGCAGGACTTTCGCGCCTCGCTGCGCAACGCCCGCGTGCCTTACCAGGATGTGCAGGTGGACTATCCGACGGATCGCGTGCGCGTGCTGTTCCGCGATGCCGACAGCTTCGCCAAGGGCAAGGCTGCCATATTGGCGGACAATCGAAACCTGACTCTGGCGGATACCACGGTCGACGGCGCGCCTGCCCTGGAGCTCAAGCTGACGCCGCAGGACATCAAGCAGCGCCAGGACTACGCGGTTCAGCAGAACATCGTCATTCTGCGCAATCGGCTCAACAGCCCGGAACTCGCGGTATCCGAACCTCAGGTCGCGCGCGAAGGCGTGGATCGCATCTCCATTCAACTGCCCGGCCTGCAGAACTCCGCCGAGGTCAAGAAGATCCTCGGCAAGACGGCGACCTTGGAATTCCGCATGGTCGATGAGAACAGCAATCCGCTGGAAGCGGCGAGCACCGGGCGGGTGCCTCTGGGCTCCAAGCTGTACTACACCCGCGACAAGCAGCCGGTGCTGCTGAAGCGCGAAGTCGTGGTGACCGGCGATCAGCTGACCGACGCCTCGTTCCAGCCGAATACCCAGGATGGCCCGGCCGTGTCGGTGAGTCTCGACAGCCGCGGCGCGGCCAAGATGCTGAAGAACACACAGGAGAATCTCGGTCATAGTATGGCCGTGGTGTTCATCGACCGCTCGCGCGAGAAGAACGCCCAAGGGGTCATCGTCGACCGCACCACCGAAGAAGTCATCAACCGCGCGACCATTCGCGGCGTGTTCGCCAACAACTTTCAAATTACGGGCATCAATCCGATCGAAGGCCGGGAGCTCGCGCTGTTGCTGCGCGCGGGCGGCTTGGCGGCGCCGGTTACTCCGATCCAGGAGCGAGCCATCGGCCCCAGCCTGGGCCAGGACAACATCGACAAGGGTGTGCACGCCATGGTGTTCGGCATGTTGGCCGCGTTCATCTTCATGGCCGTTTACTACAAGGTATTCGGCCTGATCGCGGATCTCACGCTGGTGGCCAATGTGGTGATGCTCACGGCCTTGTTGTCCTTGATGGGCGTGGCGTTGAGCCTGCCGGGCATCGCGGCCGTGGTGCTGACCGTGGGCATGGCGGTGGACGCCAATATTCTGATCTACGAGCGCATCCGCGAGGAATTGCGCAACGG
>JBARBX010000294.1:0-3779 GCA_049793535.1 Steroidobacteraceae bacterium
CCGCTGCGGGGCATGGCCATGATGCCGGCCTGCGGACACGCGGACGCGGCCTCGACGGCGCCGCAACATCACTGCGATCGCGCGCCCGCCGCCACCCATCACACGAGCTGCGGCGATTGCTGCGGCGGCACGGCCATCGCCCTCACCGCCATCCGCTGGACGGCGCCGCGACCGACGGCTCCTGAAATCGCCCTTGCCCCGCTTCGACCCTCACCGGCGGGCATGCTCGACCGCCTCGACCGACCTCCCCGCCTCATCCTCCTCTAAGCGATGGCGCGATGGCGCGACTCGCGCCGATTTTGCCAGCCCGAAGGACCTCAGGGTCCATGCTCGAGCGAGGATGACATGAGTATTGCAACAACGCGGACGATGGCGGTGCCACGGGCACCGCTCATGGCGCTGCTATGCGCGGCACTGGCCCAAGGCGGGTGCGCCGGCTTCTCAAAGGACGGCGGATTCGACCCAGTGGCGGCGCAAACCCGGGCGCGCCTCAATCAGGAGGTGCGCTGGACGCGCACCGCGGAGGAGGAGGCCAAGAGCGGCGCGCAAGTCGCCGCGCTCCTGGCCCATGAGCTCTCGGCCGACGACGCCGTGCAGATTGCGCTGCTCAACAATCGGGCGCTGCAGGCCTCATTCGAAGGGCTCGGCATATCCGAAGCCGATCTCGTGCAATCGGGCCGCCTGCCCAATCCCAAGTTCACATTCCGCCACGCCGGCGCCGGGCCCCAGGTCGACATCGAAGAGACTCTGACCTTCAATGTACTGTCCCTCATCACCGCCCCTTACGCCCGGACAATCGAGAAACATCGATTTGCCGAGGCGCAGAGCGCCGTCGTCATCGATGTGGTGACATTGGCCAACGAGACGCGGCAGGCATACTTTGCCGCGGTCGCGGCGCGCGAGTCGGCGCGCTATTTGGCACAGGTGAAGGCCGCGGCCGAGACCGGTGCCGAGCTGGCGCAGCGCATGCTGGCCGCCGGCAATTGGACCGTCGCCGATCAAGCCCGCGAGCAAGGCTTCTATGCCGATGCCACCCAGCGTTTAACCCGCGCGCAGTGGCTGGAGGAATCGACGCGGCAGAAGCTGTTGCGGCTGCTGGGGCTTTCGGAAGAGCGTGCGGCTCTGCGGCTGGCCGAAGCGCTGCCCGAACTGCCGCGACATGCCGCGGCTCTGCCGGACGTCGATCAGTCCGTGCTGCAGGATCGCATCGACTTGCGCCTGCGGCGCATGCGTGTCGACGAACTCGCCCACGAGCTGAAGTTGACCCAGGCAACTCGCTTCATCAACGTGCTCGACGCGGGGCCGGCGCGGGTTCTGCAGGGCACGCGATCGCAGCCCTATGAAGAGGGCTACGAAGTCAGTGTCGAGATTCCGCTGTTCGACGGCGGCGGACCGCGCGTGAGGAAGGCGCAAGCCATTTACGCGCAGGCGGTCGATCGTTTTGCCCAGGCGGCCGTGGATGCGCGCGCCGAGATTCGCACGGCTTACGCCGCGTATCGCGCGACCTTCGACGTTGCGAGGCGGCAGCGGGACGACGTGGTGCCGACGGCCAAATTGATCGCGGCACAGGATCTGCTGCGCTACAACGCCTCGCTCATCAGCATTTTCGACCTATTGGCCGATGCTCGCGGGGAAATCGCGAGCGTCGATGCCGCCATCCAGAGCACACGCGATTTTTGGATGGCCAAATCGGACCTCGATACAGCGCTGCTCGGCGGCGTCTCAATGAAATCGCGAGGCAATCATGATTAACCGAAGAACATTCTTTAGCGGCGCCAGCCTTGCGGTGGCGGCGGGCGCGGTCGGCAAGAGCGCGCTGGCGGCGCTGCCGGAGCTCATTTCAAACGTGTCGGCCGCCATGCAGAAGCCCTTGGCGCCGCCGAACGGCCGGCCCTACCATCCCGTGGCCACCTTGAACGGCTGGAGCCTGCCCTGGCGGCAGCGCCGTGGAATCAAGGAATTTCACCTGGTGGCGGAGCCGGTGATTCGTGAAATTGCGCCCGGGATGAAGGCCAATCTGTGGGGCTACAACGGTCAATCGCCGGGGCCGACCATCGAGGTCGTCGAGGGCGACCGGGTGCGCATGTTCGTCACCAACCGGCTGCGCGAGCCGACCAGCATCCACTGGCACGGTCAGCGCTTGCCGAACGGCATGGACGGAGTGTCCGGACTCACGCAGCCCTCGATCAAGCCCGGACAGACCTACGTCTACGAATTTGCGGCACAGCGCTCGGGCACTTTCATGTACCACCCGCATGCCGACGAAACCACCCAGATGGCGATGGGAATGATGGGGTCCTGGGTCACTCACCCCAGGGATTTGGCCACAATGCCCGCCGACCGCGACTACGTGCTCCTGCTGAACGCCTATGACATCAGCCCCGGCAGCTACACCCCCAAGGTCAGCACCATGCTGGATTTCAATCTGTGGACCTTCAACAGCCGAGCCTTCCCGGGCACTGATCCGATGGTGGCCCGCCTCGGCGACCGGGTTCGGGTTCGCGTCGGTAATCTCACCATGACCAATCATCCCATTCATCTGCACGGCCATGAATTCGTCGTCGCGGGCACCGACGGCGGATGGACCGCCCCGAGTTCCCGCTGGCCCGAGGTGACCACGGACATCGCCGTCGGTCAAATGCGCGCGATCGAGTTCACCGCGGCCGCCCCCGGCGACTGGGCGTTTCACTGCCACAAGAGTCACCACACCATGAATGCCATGGGCCATTCCGTGCCGACAACGCTCGGGGTCGAAACGGCCGACCTGGCACGCACAATCACCGCTCTGGTGCCCGGCTACATGGACGGCAGCGGCTCGATGGGCGACATGTCAATGAACATGCGGCTGCCGCCCAACACTTTGCCGATGATGACGGGTACCGGTCCGTTCGGCAGCATTGAAATGGGCGGCATGTTCACGGTGGTGAAGATCCGCGCCGACCAGGGACATGGCGACTACCGAGATCCCGGTTGGTACACATCGCCCCCCGGCAGCGTCGCCTACCTCTGGGAGGGTGAGACACCGCCGCCGGAACGCAGCCAAAGGTAGCCGCGGCGGCCTTGAGCGCGCTCGCTCGATGGGCTTAGGTCAGGGACGACGCCCTTCGAGACCGGATTCGGGCTTCGACCTCTTGAATGTAGCCGGCGGCATCCTGCCCCGCGTGCGCGGCCTCGAAACGACGCTGCGCATCCGGCAGCGCGGTCGCGTCCAGGATCCTCAAGTTGCACGCGTGCGCCAGGGCGAGTTGCACTTTCTGGCTGATCGATAGCGGGGCAGCCGGTTGAACCGTGAAGCGGCGCAACAGTTTCGCAAACCCTGCCATCAACCATGAGGCGAAGCGAACGCCGGCCGGCTCCGGCAGTGTCAGCGGAGCCGCGACCGCGGATAGGCGGGCAGATGTCGAGTTGAGCGCGGCCTCGAGCGTGCGCGCCGCCGCGTCGCGCTGCGTGATCGGCCTGAGCCCGAAGCGCTTCTGGACAGTGGCCAGGATCGAGGTGTGGTCGAAGATCTCCTGCGGGGAGGTGCCGACGACCGTGTTTCTTTGGGTGTATGCCGACACGACCACCGCGGGTACTCGCACGCCGAGCCGATCGAAGGCGAAGGGACGGGCTGCATCGGCGTAGCGCACATCGCCGCCCGGGGTAACCGCCGCCGGCGGCGGCACATGATCGAGGAATCCCCCATGCTCATCGAAGGTGACGATGAGCATGGTTTCGCCCCAGAAACGGCTGGCTCTAAGGCTCTCGTACACCTGCTTGACCAGCCGCTCTCCCTTGCG
>JBARBX010000295.1:0-2297 GCA_049793535.1 Steroidobacteraceae bacterium
GCCGCGACGATCGGCCATTCCTCGATGCCTTCCTGCAGGAATTCGGGCTGTCGAACCAGGAGGGCATCGCGCTCATGTGCATTGCCGAGGCGCTGCTGCGCATCCCTGACGACGCCACGGCGGATCGGTTGATCGCGGAGCAGCTCTCGACTGGAGACTGGTCGGCACACGCGGGCAAATCCGAATCTCTGTTCGTCAATGCCTCGACCTGGGGGCTGATGCTCACCGGCGGCATTCTCGAGCTCGACCCTTCCATCAAAACGGACACGGCCGGATGGATGCGCAAGTTCACGCGCAAGGCCGGCGAACCCCTGGTGCGCCTGGCGGTGCGGCGCGCCATGCGCATCATTGGCGGGGAATTCGTGGTGGGGCGCAGCATCGAAGAGGCGCTGGCGCGCAGCGCCCGCGAGGCCGAAGTGGCACTGTGCTCCTTCGACATGCTGGGCGAAGGGGCGAGAACGCAGCAGGATGCGCAGCGGTACTTGAAATCCTACGAGCACGCCATCGATGTCATCGGGGCGGCCGCCGCGGGGCGACCCGCCCAAGAGGCCTCGAGCATCTCCATCAAGCTTTCCGCGCTCGAGTCCCGCTACTCGCTGTTGCAGCGTGAACAGGTGATGCGGCGCTTGGTGCCTCAGGCGTTGGCGCTGGCGCGCCGCGCCGCCGCTCTCGGCATTCAACTCACCATCGATGCCGAAGAAGCAGACCGGCTGGATTTGTCCTTGGACGTGATCGAGGCCTTGGCCCGCGATCCCGCCACCCGCCATTGGCCGGGATTGGGGCTGGCGGTGCAGGCCTATGGCAAGCGGGCCTTGGGGGTCATCGACTGGGCGGCGGCCACGGCGCGCGCTTGTGGCAGGCGCATGACCGTGCGCCTGGTGAAGGGCGCCTACTGGGATTCGGAAATCAAGCGCGCCCAGGAGCGGGGCCTCGACGGCTATCCCGTGTACACGCGCAAGGTGACCACGGATGTGTCGTACCTCGCGTGCGCGGGGCGCCTGTTCAGCCACGCCGATGCGATCTATCCGCAATTCGCCACTCACAACGCGCACAGCATCGCCGCGGTGCTGGAACTCGCCCCCGCCGGCGCCGACTATGAATTTCAGCGGCTGCACGGCATGGGCCGGCTCCTGTATGCGGAGGCGGCGCGGACTCTCGCGCGCTTTCCGCGGGTGCGCGTGTACGCGCCCGTGGGAGAGCACAAGGACTTGCTGGCGTACCTGGTACGGCGGCTGCTCGAGAACGGCGCCAATACCTCGTTCGTGAACCGCTTCATGGATGAGGAGGTGCCGGTGGCGGAGATCGTGCGCGATCCCATCTCGGAAATCGAACGCCTGGACACCTATGCGCATCCGCGGCTGCCGCTGCCGGCCGCACTGTATTCGGATCGCCGCAATTCCCCCGGGGTGGACCTCGGCAATCCGCGCGACATCGAGGCGCTGCGCCGGGATATATCGGCCGCCCGCCCGGCGCTGCCGGTGGCGGGTCCCATCATCAATGGGATTTTGCTGCCCGGAAGCACGCATGCCGTCACCAACCCTGCGGACCGGCGCGAGCAGGTGGGCAGCACGCGCGATGCGACCGCGGCGGAAATCAATGCCGCCTTCGATTGCGGAGGGGCGGCACAGCCCGGCTGGGATGTTGCGGGCGGCGAGCATCGGGCAGCCTTGCTCGACCAGGCGTCCGATCTGCTGGAAGCCGGTCGCGCGGATTTTCATCAGCTCTTGGTGCAGGAAGCGGGCAAGACTCTGCCGGACGCCATCGCCGAGGTGCGCGAAGCGGTGGATTTCTGCCGCTACTACGCGCTGCGCGCGCGCCGGCAATTCGCGGCCGCGGAGCGGCTGGAGGGGCCGACCGGCGAATCGAACGAGATATCCTTGCACGGCCGCGGCGTATTCGCCTGCATCAGCCCGTGGAATTTTCCGCTGGCGATTTTCGCCGGCCAGGTTACCGCCGCGCTCGCGGCGGGCAACGCCGTGGTCGCGAAACCGGCGGAACCCACGCCGCTGATTGCCGCGCGCTTCATCAAGCTGCTGCACGCGGCCGGCGTGCCGCCGCAGGTGCTGCATCTCGCGCCCGCGCCGGGACGGGTGTTCGGCGAAGTGGCGTTCGCCCATCCGGCCCTCGCCGGGGTGGCGATGACGGGTTCCACCGCCACCGCGCTCACCATCAACCGCAGCCTCGCGGCACGCGGTGGTGCCATCGTGCCCTTGATCGCGGAAACCGTCGCCATGAACGCCATGATCGTCGACTCCACCGCCCTGCCCGAGCAGGTGGTGGACGATGTGCTGAGCTCG
>JBARBX010000296.1:0-4414 GCA_049793535.1 Steroidobacteraceae bacterium
TGTGGAACGACTCGGTGACGGCGGCTTTGAGGTAGTCATTGCCGTGCGCCGAATACTCGGTGGGCACGCCCTCCGCATCGAGTTTCCAGGCGGCGATGATGTGGTCGCCACGGCCGCGATCATTGAAGTGATATTCGGCACTGGCGGTGCCGCCGCCACCCTCGATGACGGTCTGTGCGCCCGCCAAATTCCCTTGCAATAGGATTTGGTCTTCTCGCTTGACCGGTGCGGCCCATGCGGCCACCGCGAACAGAACGCCACAAAGAGCCGTCGTCATCAGCGAATGAAGCATGCACCCCTCCGAATTCTGCTCAGGAACGCTATCATCCGTGATCGGCGGCATAAATGAATCCTCGCATGCCAATTGCGTGAAATGCTATGGTATCGCCCCGTTGCGTGGGAAGGGATATCCGTCTGTGGCGCGCGCCATCTTGACTGAACTTAAAGTGGCGATACTTGCGGCCGTGTTTTGTGCCGTGGCCGCCTGCGGGGGCCATGGATCCCCTCCATCGCCGGCTCTCGATGCCAATCCGACGGCGGTGTCCTTCGCCAATCAACAGGTGGGGACCACCAGCGTTCCCACGGTCGTGACGGTCTCGAACAGCGGTTCCGCGAACCTGACGATTTCGGCCGTTCAGGTGACGGGCACGAATTCCGGCTCGTTCGCCGAAACCAATAACTGCGCGACGGTGGCCCCGGGCGCCTCGTGCAGCATCTCCCTGACCTTTAGCCCGCCATCGGCCAACCCCCTCTCGGCCACGCTCACTGTGGTGAGCAATGCGGCATCGAGCTCTTCGCCCATCGCGCTCGGCGGGCAAGGGGTTGTCACCGCGACCTGGACGACGCTGCTCAATGCGCCGCCGGAGGGCCTGCGGCTTTGCCTCCTGCTCACGGATGGCAGCGTCATGTGCCAGGCCACGCAGAATTGGTACCGGTTGACGCCGAGCCTGACGGGAAGCTACATCGAGGGTACGTGGTCGCTGTACACCAGTTTGCCTGCGAGCTACATCCCGGATGCGTACGCCTCAGCAGTGCTGGCCGACGGCCGCCTTGCCATCATTGGCGGCGAATACACATTAATGAATGGCAGCTTCAACTTCACGCTGTCCAACATGGGGCAAATCTTCGATCCGGCGACTCAGCTTTGGCAGCCACTGCAAGCGCCTGCGGCCACCGGCTCGCCGAATCACTGGCAATGCATCGGCGATGCACCGGCGTCGGTGCTTGCGGACGGGCGCTGGGTCATTGGCAGCAAGCTGTACCAAGATGTCGCGGCCCTCGATCCGAAAACACTGACCTGGTCGACGATCTCCGCCCCGGGAAAAATAGATACGGTGAATTCGGAGGAGGGGTGGACCCTGCTGGCCGATGGCAGTGTGCTCACCCTGGATGTGTCGAGCGCACCATTCTCAGAGCGCTTGGTACTGGCGCCCGGCGCGACCACCGGCGCATGGCAGTCGGCCGGCCAGACCCCACAGGACTTGCACACCCCGTCATCCGCTACGCAAGCACTCAACGCGCCGGGGTGCCCTCCCTACAATCCGCCCGGGGAGATGGGTCCGGCACTGCTCATGCCCAACGGCAATGTTTTCGCGGTCGGCGCGGATGGGTTGACTGCGATCTATGCTCCCGGCGGCGGCACCTGGAGTGTCGGACCCGCCGTTCCGGGTGGTCTCAATGTGCAAGACGGTCCGGCGGCGATGCTACCGAGCGGTCATGTGCTGTTCGGCGCGAGTCCCGGTGCGACGGACCCTGGGCTGCAATATTTTGAATTCGATGGTGCGCAACTGGCGGCCGCGCCCCCGCCGGAGAACGCGCCCTCGGATGCGACCGAAAGCACGAGCCTGCTGCCGCTGCCCACCGGCCAGGTGTTGTTCGTGGACCTATCGACGACCGTGCAGATTTATTCTCCGGCGCTCTCGCCAACCTATGATCCGGCTTGGGCGCCGACGATAACGTCCGCTCCGACCGACATCACGGCGGGGACGACCTATCAGATCAGCGGGACTCAATTCAACGGCCTCACTCAGGCGAGCGCCTATGGCGATGAATCCCAGAACGCCACCAACTATCCCTTGGTGCGCATTACCAATCGATCGACCGGGCATGTGTTCTATGCGCGCACGCATGATCACAGCACCATGGGTGTGGCGACCGGCTCGGCCATCGTCTCTACTTATTTTGACGTACCCACGATGATCGAATCAGGCGCCGGTACCTTGCAAGTCGTCGCCAACGGGATCCCGTCCGCCGCGATCGACGTCAACGTGAGCGGCGGCACCTGATGCGCTATCGAGGTGTACTCGAAGGGGTTCTATCGGTGGTGGCTGTCGCCGTTGGCGGCTTGAGCATTTTGAAGTTGTTCACTATCGCCGGATTTATTTGGAATCCGCCGTTGGACGCGGTTGCAGAATTGGGCGACGTTCCCGGCGTACTCCTGAAAGATGTGCTCAAACTATTTCATCTGGAGCTTCCGAATTGGGTCAACGCCATTTTCTCTTTCTACGTCCTGATGGGGGGTTATTTCTCTTGGATCACCTACCGGATTGGTCAAAGGATTATCAAGGACTCAAAAATTGAAATGGGAAGCGGATATGTCCTCCGCATAATTCAAGAAGCGGCCATCATGGTGTTCATCTGGCCTTGGCGATTGGCGAGCGACTGCAAAAGGCGAATATATTTCACGCTGACCCCCATTTTCGTCGTCAGACTGTTTGCCGCCGCGGCGCTCCTGTTCGTGCTCGCGCTGAAATTTCATCTCGTTCGGCGATGACGTCACCCGATTGGGTGTAACGGTCGACTCGCTCGCGTCACTATCCAGGTGAAAGGGTCGCGTCGTTGACCCGATACCAGGGATGATGGCCCATGGAGAAATCGCCGCCCGTCGTTCGGGACATCAACGTGCTCGCCTCGCCCGACCGCAGAATTTTTATCCGCGGGGTCGGCCTGGTCGGCACCGGCCTGCTGCTCTCCACCTTGGGCGGCTGCGAGCAGCTCCTGAAGGACATCGAGCACCGCCCGACCCGGCGCTGGATCGGGTCCGGTTCGCACGCCGTCAATCACGATTTAGCCATCTACACCGACGCGGTGAACCAGATGAAAGGGCGAACCGATACGCGTAGCTGGGCCACCGTGGCGGCAATCCACGGCACCGCGGCGGCCGGATTCATCTGGTGCCAGCACGGCAACGATCACTTCTTCGACTGGCACCGCGGCTATCTGCTCAACTTTGAGAGAATCTGCCAGAAACTGGCGCGCGACCCCAAGTTCGGCCTGCCTTACTGGAATTGGAACCAGAATCCGGATATTCCGGCGCCTTTCCTGGACAGCACCAGCACCCTGTTCTCGAGCCGCGCCAACAACAGCATGGCCGCCGATCCCACCGGTGCCACCACCGGCGCTGCACTCGATCCGATCTTCGGCGATTCGAACTTCTACACCTTCTCCTCGCAGCTAGAGGGCACCCCGCACAATACGGTGCACACCTATATCGGCGGCCCCGACCTGTTCGGCGGCGGCGGATCGGCGTCGGACCCGCTGTTCTGGGTGCATCATTGCATGGTGGATTATTCGTGGTACAAGTGGAACATCGAACTGGGCAACGACAATACCAGCGACCCGGCCTGGGGCGATGTGGTGGATAGTCACTATGTCGATGAGAACGGCAATCCTGCCAGCAACTCTGCATTCGTCAGCACCCTGATGCCCTTGTTGAGTTATCAGTACGAGAGCAGCGCGATCGGCAGCTTCGCGGCCCAGCCGCCGCTGCGCAAGAAGGAACTGCAGATCGTCGAGCAGCGAGTTCGCCGCGGCGCCGATATCAAGCTGGTGATCACCCACCGGCTGCATGTGGTCGACCGCTTGTCGGTGCGCATCGGCAAGCCCGTGTCGTTGCCGGCCACCCGCCGCCCGGAGGAGATTGCCGCGATCCTGGGTGCGGACCTGACGCGCGAGCATGTATTCGCCAGCGTCGAATACGCCAAGCTGCCCGCCAGCAGCGATTTCGCGGTGCGCGTCTTCGTCAATCTGCCCGAGGCGACCCGCAACACACCGATGAGCGATGAGCACTATGCCGGCAGCTTTGCTTTCTTCGGTACGCCGGTCAAGGACGAGAATGCCGTCGCGGGGGCCCATCACCACGCGCCGAAATTTCTGGTCAATCTGAGCGCGACGCTGCAGCGGCTGCAGCAGCGTCAGGAGTTGCGCAGCGGTACGCTGTCGGTGCAGCTAGTCGCCGTACCCTTCGCCGGCAGTTTCGAACGCGAAGACACCGAGGTGGAACTGACATCCGTCGACATCATCACCACGCCCATTATCGTGAGAACGCTGCAACAAGAGGTGCCGCAATGCGCGCCGTGCGCCGGCGGGGCGCCCGCGGGTGGCACGCGCGCCTGCTGGCCGTACTGCTGCTGGG
>JBARBX010000297.1:0-3431 GCA_049793535.1 Steroidobacteraceae bacterium
CTCGACATCGAGACCAACGGCACCATCGACCCGGAAGAGGCGATTCGGCGCGCCGGCGGTATTCTCAAGGACCAGCTCTCGGTGTTCGTCGATCTGCAGGGGCAGGACGAGTCGACCACCAAGGCCACCGAAACGCAGTTCGATCCCATCCTGCTGCGCCCGGTCGATGAGCTGGAGCTCACCGTGCGCAGTGCGAACTGCCTCAAGGCCGAGAACATCCACTACATCGGCGACCTCGTGCAGCGCACGGAAGTCGAACTGCTGCGTACGCCCAATTTGGGCAAGAAGTCGCTGACCGAAATCAAGGAAGTGCTGGAGAGCCACGGCCTCACCCTCGGCATGCGGATCGACAATTGGCCGCCCCCGGGATTGAAGCGCGACGACGAGCGCGACGCGATCTGATCAGGATTTATCGGCTAAGAGATTAGGACAAAGGTTCCAAGAACATGCGGCATAGAAACAGCGGGCGCCAGCTATCGCGCAACTCATCCCATCGTCATGCGTTGTTGCGCAACATGGCGACCTCTCTGCTGCGTCATGAAACCATCCGCACCACGGTGCCGAAGGCCAAGGAACTGCGCCGCGTAGTGGAGCCGCTGATCACCCTGGCCAAGATCGATTCGCTGGCGAAGCGGCGTTTGGCGTACTCGCGCTTGCGCGACGAAACCGTGGTCGAAAAGCTGTTCGAGGATCTGGGGCCGCGCTTCAAGGCTCGGGCGGGCGGCTATACGCGAATTCTCAAAATGGAACCGCGCCCCGGCGACTCGGCCGATATGGCGTTGGTGCAGCTAGTCGATGGTCCGGCGGCCGCCGTGACGAAGACCGAAGAGCCGAAGGCCGCCAAGGCGAAGGCGCCCAAGAAATCCAAGAAAGCCGCCGACGAAGGTGAAGCCCCGGCCGCCGAGGCGGCGCCCAAGCGCCGCAAGGCCAAGAAGGCGGCAGCCTAACCCCGGGCCGCCAGGCTCGCATACAGCGCGGACAGCCGCCGCGCCATGACGATGGACGCCCAGCTCCGGGCATACTCGCGCGCCTCGATGCCCAAGGCCCGCAACGCGACCCGATCGGCCAGTACGTCGCGAACCGTCTGGGCGAAGCCCGAAAGATCCAACGGCGCATGGCGGCAGCCTTTTCCGGGCCCGAGAATGTCGACCGTTCCCATGCGGGGGACGGCGACCACCGGGACTCCCTGCGCCATGGCTTCGAGCAATACCAACCCTTGGGTTTCGGTCAGCGACGAAAACACGAATACATCCGCGGCGCTGTAGCAATCCTGCAGCTCGCCGCTGCGGTCGAAATAGCCGAGGAAGCGCACTCGGTCCTTGAGCCCCAAACGCGCCGCCTGGGCGCGCAGGCTGTCCTCGGCCGGGCCCTCGCCGGCGATCAGGAGCATGGCGTCGGGACGCAACTCTCGCAGCTCGACCATCATCTCGATCAGGAATCCGATGTTCTTTTCATGCGCGGCGCGGCCCACGAACAGGAGCAGCGGCTGCTCTGCGCTGAGGCCATGACGGCGGCGAAACGCGGCCCCGTCGCCCAGTTGGAATCGTTCGGCCGGAAGCCCGGTGGGCAGAATCTCGATGTGCGCATCGATGCCGTAGGCGAGCAAAGCCGTCTTCATCGCCTGCGAGGGCGCAATGACGGCGTCCATCTGGTTGCACTGTGAACGGCTGAAGCGGCGCGCCAGGGCGCCCGTCAACCTGCGCGGCAGCAGCGGCACGTAGTGGTGCAGATATTCCTCGAACAGCGTGTGGTAGGTCGCAACCACCGGCGTCCCGTGTGCACGAGCGAACTTCACGCCCGCGTAGTGGGCCAGAAAGGGGGTGTGGATGTGCACCACGTCGAATTGCGATGCGGCGAGCCCGGCGAGCGTGCGGCGCAAGCCGCTTCGAGACATGATGCGATCCTCCGGGTCCCGCGGCACGGCCCGGGCCGGCACTCTCAATATCGATGGATCGGCGGCCGGATGCCCGCCCGCCGCCGCCCGTGAATAGTCGGGAGCAACCAGCATGACCTCATGTCCGAGCGCAGTGAGATCGCGGCGAAAGGTCTCGATGGATGTGGAAACGCCGTTGACGCGCGGAAAGAACACATCCGAGATTTTCAGGATGCGCATGAGGCGAAACTCAAGCCGCTCGGGCGAACGCGTCCCGCGTCATATTTTCCGGCTGCGCCGCGGTCGCGACCACGTTGTCTTCGATCCGAATCCCGCCGAAGGGTTTGAGCTCCTCGACCACCGCCCAGTCGATGTGGGCGCGCCGTGCATCGGCATGCGCTGCGGCCAGCAATGAATCGATCATGTAAATGCCCGGCTCCACCGTTACCACGACCCCGGGCTCGAGCATGCGCGTGAGGCGCAGGTAGGGATGGCCTTCCGGCCGCTGCCGCTCGTGGCCGTCGGGGTCGCCCATGACGCCGCCCACGTCGTGCACCTGAAGTCCCAACAGGTGTCCGATGCCGTGCGGGAAGAACACGCTGGTGACGCCCAATTCAAGGGCGGCCTGCCCCGGCAGCTTGGTCAATCCGATCCGCTGCATGACGTCCCCCAGACGGCGATGCGCCGACAGGTGTACGTCGCGGTAGTCGCGGCCGGAAACGATCTCACCGCACATGGCCTGCTGGGCTTCATCCACGGCCATCACCAGATCCGCATAGCGGCCCGGGGTCGCCGCGTAGGTACGCGTGATATCCGCGGCATAGCCGCGATATTGGGCGCCGGCGTCGATCAGGAAGGAGCGCCGGGAGGAAGGAGCGGTGCGCTCGAGATGCTGATAATGCAGTACCGCGGAATTCTCGTTGAACGCCACGATGTTGTTGTAGGGCATCTCCTCTTCGCGCTGGGCGCAGGCTTCCAAATAGCGCATGTGCGCCTGGTATTCGGAGCCGCCGCGGCGAAACTCCTCGAGCGCGGCCCGGTGTCCGCGGGCGCCGAGCAGGCTGGCGCGGCGCATACACTCGAGTTCGTAGGCCGTCTTGACGGCGCGATCGTAGTGAAGATGCGTCAACAGATCGGGGGGATTGATACATCCAGCATCGACCCCGGCCTCGATCGAGGCGCCCGCCGGACCCAAATGCGCCACGCGGCCGAGGCCGGCCCAATGACTGCTCGCCTTGGACGGCTCGTCCATCGGTATCAAGTCAACCTCGGCCGTCCAGGCTGCCCGCGGCAGCGGCGCCGGCTTATGCCAATAGTCGTTGGGCCGGTAGAACAGCACCTTGGGCCGCGCACCCGGTGAGACCACCAGAATGCAGCGGGGGTTGTCCAGGATCGGCACCCAGGCCTTGAAGTGAGGATTGACCTTGAACGGGTAGTCCTGGTCGTCCAGGAATTGGACCGGCGGACAGCCCGCGTAGATCAGCATCGCGTCGAAGCCGGAGCGCGCGAGCGACCGTTCCGTACGCCGCACCAGCCGCTGTAAATGCGCCTTATATAG
>JBARBX010000298.1:0-8131 GCA_049793535.1 Steroidobacteraceae bacterium
CGGTATGCCCGGGAAGAACGCGAAGGTCGAGTTGATCAAGTAGTAATCGTCCAGCACGCGCACGATGCTGGGGTCGGGCTGGAATCCCGGAAGGATGGGGGTCGGCATAGGAGACCCACGCGAAGCCGGCCTCGCTGCCGGCCGTCACGGCGAGGGTGGGAGCCGCGGCAGCACACAGCATCCATGCCCCGAACGACAGCGCCTTCATGCCATCAAGGCGCGAAATCGGATGCTGGCGCTGAACGTCCCGCCGGGCGCGACCGTCGGCACGGCGGGCTTTTGTCCGCGCAGATTCAAGGCGTTGTTGATGTGCGGAACGGGCTCGAAACAGAAATCATCGACGCCGCTGTGAACGTAGACCACGGCGGCGCTCAGTTCCGGCGAGCCGCTGATCTCAAGCGCCAACGGCCGGTCCGGCCACCCGATGCGGGCGGGCCCGCTCCAACCGGTAAAGCAATGGTCGATATCTGCGCGCTCCACGGGCGCGGCGCGCGAGAAATCGAACTGGTCGACCAGCGCGGCGTGCTCGCGCGGCAGACCATCGTCTCCTTTGAGCCAAACACCGCGCGCGTGAAAGCTCAGATGCGCGCCGCTCAGCGGGAAATAGGGATGGTGCCCGAAGGCGAGCGGCACCGGATGAATGGCCGAATTGACAGCGCACAGTTCCAAGGTCAGCTCCCGATCCGCGAGGGTTATTCGCTGCCGCGCTTCGAAGGGCCACGGCCAGCCGGCGCTCGGCTCGTGAATCAGCGTCAGCAGGGCGGAGTCCTCCGTGCGCTCCGCGCACCGCCACGGATTTTCAAACCCGACGCCGTGAATCGAATGCGGCTCCGGTGGAAAATTGCGCGCGAGCGAAATCTCGCTCCCGTTCCACGCGAACTTGCCCTGGTCGATTCGATTGCTGTAGGGCACGAGCGGAAAGCTTGCCATTCCGAAGGGATCCCGTGCGGCGATGCGGGCGGCATTGGCGGCACGAAACATCTGTTGGCCGTGCGCCGTCCAGCAGCCGATGCTGCCGCCGATCCGCGGGTGTAACTCGCAGCGATCGCCGCCATGGACAAGGGTGATAACGTCGGCAGTCATTGGTTTTGTTCGCCATGATAACGAACGGTGATGACGTATGATAGCGTTACCATGAACGAAAACCCAAGACGGAGAGCGGGCAGCATCCAGCGGCGAATAGGAGCGGCGGTATTTTGTTTGGCGGCGTGCGGCGCCGTTTCCGGCGGTTTTGCCGCGCAACCGCAACCTTCCCTGCTGGACCCGATGTTCCAGGATCATGCGGTGCTTCAGCGCGATCGGCCGATACCGGTCTGGGGCGAGGCGCAGCCGCGCGATGAAGTCATCGTCTCGATCAACGCCGTCAAAGTGCGCCTGCGCGCGGACGCGTCCGGCCATTGGCGGACGCTGCTTCCGGCGATGTCCGCCGGCGGCCCTTATTCGCTCAGCGTGCGCGCTCAATCCGGCGCGAGCCAGTCGGTATCCGACCTGCTCGTGGGCGATGTGTGGCTTTGTTCCGGCCAGTCGAACATGGAGTTGCCGGTGTCGAGGACGCTCGATTCCGAGCGTGAGATCGCCCGATCCGCCAACGATCGCATTCGCCTCGTGACCGTCGCGCGCGCGAACGGCCCGGTCCCGCTCGAGCGTTTTGCGAAGCCGGTTGTTTGGGCTGCGGCGGAGCCGGCCACGATTCGCGACTTTTCGGCCGCCTGTTACTACTTTGCGCGTGAGCTGCAGAAGTCCCTACCGGTACCGATGGGATTGATTCATTCATCCTGGGGCGGCTCGGGCATCGAAACCTGGATCAGCGCCCCAGGCCTTCGCGCCCAAGGCGGATTCGACGAGCGGCTGGACCTGTTGCGCCTGTATGCGCACGACCCGGAGGCGGCAAACCAGGGCCTGGCACGCATGTGGGAAGACTGGTGGCGCGCGCATGCGCCCACAGGCTCTGAACCCTGGAAGGCCCAGCCCCAGGACTTGGCGGATTGGCGTGCCGTGCCCGAGCCCATGCGTGACTGGAAATCGTGGGGCGTCCCTGAACTTAAGAATCACGACGGCATGGTCTGGTTTCGGCGCACCGTCGCCGTTACGCCCGAACAGGCGGCATTGGGTGCATCGTTGTCATTGGGTGGCATCGACGAGGTCGATGAAACTTGGGTGAACGGCCGAGCGATCGCGAATTCATTCGGATGGGGCACGGAGCGGACTTACCCCTTGCCCGCAGGGGTGCTTCGCGCCGGCGACAATTCCATCGTGGTCAATGTACTCAAAACCTGCTGCGCCGGCGGAATGCTCGGACCGCCGGACCATATGGCGCTGCGCTTTGCCGACGGCAGTACCGTCCCCTTGGGCGGCCGCTGGCTCTACCAGTCCGTTCCCGAGAGCATGGGGTACCCCCCGCGCTCGCCGTGGGAATCCATCGGCGGGCTATCGAGCCTGCACAACGCGATGATCTCGCCCCTGGGGCCCTACGCCTTGCGCGGCGTCGCCTGGTATCAGGGCGAGTCGAACACCGGCAGGGCCGGGCAGTATCAGAAATTGCTCGCCGGGCTCATGAGCGATTGGCGCCGGCAATTCGGCGCCGAACTACCCTTTCTCATCGTGGAATTGCCTGACTTCGGCCCGGCTCCATCGTCGCCGGTTGCCTCCGATTGGGCGAGTTTGCGTGAAGCGCAGCGCCGCACTGTGGCCGGCGACGGCCACGCGGCGCTGATAGTGACCATCGACATTGGCGATCGCGAGGAGCTTCATCCGCCCAACAAGCAGGAAATCGGGCGCCGCCTTGCGCGCGCCGCGCGGCACCTTGTCTATGGCGAAGCACTCTCACCCTCCGGTCCGATTCCCGCGGGCGCGCGACGCCAAAAGGACGGCGTGCTGGTCACGTTCACGGATGTCGAGGGACGCTTCGTCGTCTACAGCGCCAAAGAACCGATCGCGTTCGAGCTTTGCGGCGAGACCCAGGCGAGCTGCCGGTTCGTCAAGGCGACCCTGCAGTCGGATCGTTCGCTGCTGCTCGATTCCGCGGGCATGGAGTCTCCGAGCCGTGTGCGCTTCTGCTGGGGCGACGGCCCCTTATGCAATCTTTACGATCAATCGGGCTTGCCGGCGGGACCCTTCGAACTCGCGATCCCATGACGATGAAGTTCAGGTGGAGGTGCGGCGCAAGTCGACGGGCCGGCCGGTGCGGGCCGATTCGTAAATCGACATCATGAGGCTCACGTCGCGCAGGCCTTCTTCGCCCGGCACCCGCGTGGCCTTTCCCTCCATGATGCATTGGGCGAAGTCATCCATCTCCACCGCGAATTGATCCGTCGGCGGGAACTCGATCGGCCTGCCGTCGCTGCGCAGTCCCTGGGTGCCGTCGTAGTTGAATGCCGGTTCCAGCCCGAACCAGCCTCGCTCCGCAATCGCGCGAAAGTACCCAAGCCCCGGAGTGTCGTAGCTGCTGCCGCAATGACTGACTGCGCCGCCGGGAAATTTCGCCTCCCACACGATGGACTCTTCGACCTCCGAGAATCGCGCCGGATCGCCCTGGGTCGTCGCCGCCGAGATCCACACGGGTTCTTCGCCCGTCAAATAGCGCGTGGCTTGCAAGGCATAGATGCCCACGTCCATCAGCGGCCCGCCGCCCGCCAGCGCGCGCTTCAATCGCCACACCCCGGCCTCCACCCGGTTGCCGAAATGCGCATCGATCAACCTGAGCCGGCCGAATTCCCGGTCGTGCGCGATGCGCATGCATTCCAGGTGGTGCGGCTCGAATCGGCAGCGGTAGCCGATGGCGAGCACGCGATTCGCCGCTTTGACGGCCTCGATCATGCGCCGGCAACGCTCGACGGAAATTTCCATCGGTTTCTCGCAAAAGACATGCTTGCCCGCCTGGGCGGCGACCAGTGCGCTGTCCAGGTGCAGACCGTTGGGGGTCGCGATGTAGACGACGTCGATGTCGTCGTTGTCGGCGATGCGGTGCATGGTCTCGTAGCTGTAGACGTTTCTCTCGGGGATGCCGTACTGGGCCCGCCAGCGGACCGCCTTCGCGGGGGTGCCGGTGATGATTCCGGCCAGGCGGCAGTTGGCGGTTTGCTGAAGCGCCGGAGCGACTTGATGAGTATTGAGATTGCCGAGGCCGCAGAGCGCGAAGCCCAGTTTGCGCTTCGCAGGAGCGGCCAGCGCGCGCAGCATGCGGGCGCCCATCAAAGGAGCAGCGGCGAGCGCCGCAGCCTGCGTGATGAACTTGCGACGCGTGTTCATATCGTCTCCTGTTTTCGGGCACGAAGCGTGTGGCGATGCCACGAAGAGTCAACCGGTGGTAGGGTAGGCGCATGGAAACCATGTACACGCGGGTCCTGCTGTTGGGCCTGGTATTCGCGGCGGCGTTCGGCTCGACCCCGGTGTTGGGCGCGAGCCCGGTCGACAAGACGAAGATCGACGCCGCGTTGCGCGGCTTCATCGAGTCGAAAGCCCTGGTCGGCGTTTCCGCCTTGATCTACCAGGGCGGACACGAGGCGTACTTCGGCGCCTTCGGCCAGGCGGACCGCGAGGCCGGCAAGCCCATGACTCGTGGTACCTTGGTGCAGATCTTCTCGATGACCAAGCCGATCGTCGGCGTCGCCTTGATGCAGTTGTACGAAGCGGGAAAGTTTCAGCTCGACGATCCGCTTGCCAAGTATGCCCCGGAGTTCGCCAACCTGCGGATTTACGCGGGCATGGACACGCACGGCGAGGTGGTCTACGAGCCGCCGCGCCGGGCCGTGACCATTCGCGACCTCACGCGCCATACCGCCGGTTTCTACGCGGGCACCGACCACACGCCGGTTGGGGAGATTTACCGCGCCGCCGATCCGACCGATAAGCACCACACGCTGGCGTCCGAGGCGAAGGCGCTGGGCTCGCTGCCGCTGCTGTTTCAGCCGGGAACCCGCTGGCTGTATGGGCCTTCGGTGGAGGTGCAGGCGTTTTTGGTGGAACGCCTGTCCGGCATGCCCTTGGACCGGTACCTGCAACAAAGGATATTCAAGCCGTTGGGCATGAAGGACACGCGGTATGTACTGCGGCCGCGGGATCGCGCCCGCATCGCAGCGGTCTACGACCGGCATCCGGACGGTTCGCTTACTCGAATCCCCGACGACATCGCCCTCGAATTCAACGGCCGCGATTGGCCGCTGAAACCCGGCAGCTACGGCTTGGTGTCCACGCTCGACGACTACATGCGCTTCGCCCGCATGCTGCAAAATGGCGGCGAGCTCAACGGCGCGCGCATTCTCAAGCCCGAGACCGTGCGGCTCATGGCGACGGACGCCCTGCCTGCGGAAGTGACCGACACATCCTGGCTGCCGAGCAAGGGACGGGTGGGATTCGGCATCGACTTTGCCGTGCGCATACAGCCGCCCGCCAACGCGCAAGAGGCCTCCGGTGCCGTCGGGGAATTCTTCTGGGACGGAGCGGATGACACGTTGTTCTGGGTGGACCCCAAAAATCATATTACCGCCGTCCTGTTCACCCAATATCGGCCCTTCGGTACCGTACCCTTGCACAAGGCGTTCCGCGACGCCGTCTACAGCGCGATTCCGGAGGCTTTGGCTCACTAGCCTTCGGCCGCCCCCGGGGCCGGGGCAATCATACAGGCAGACGGCCGCTGCCGTGGTAGCGCAACCAATAAAAGGTTGTCAAAGCCTGAAATCCTTATAGAATGGTAGCGCAACCATCCGTTGCACCAACCATGCTGCGCATTTCCCATCCAAGAACGACCACAGACTCCGATCGATCGGAGTCGATCCCATCCTTGGGGCCGCAGTTATCCGGCACGAATCTGGAACGCGCCGGAGACCACAATCAGCGCGTGACTCTGCACGCGGTGCGGGTCAACGGACCGGTCACACGCGCGGAACTCGTGCTCAAGACCGGGTTGACGCCGGCCGCGATCGCCAACATCACCAACAGGCTGCTGCGCGATCGGCTGATACTGCGTGCCGGTCGCATGCTCGGCGGGCGCGGCCAGCCGGCCGGCAAATTCGTGATCAATCCTGATAGCTGCTTCTCCATCGGCTTGAACGTCGACCGCGATCACATCACGCTGGTCGTTCTGGATTTCGTGGGAAAGGTGCGGGCGCGCGCATCGCGCGAGGTCGCCTTCGCGCCGCCCGCCACGGTTCGCACCTTCTTCCAGCGCTCAGTCGGACAGTTGCTGGCCAAGGCAGGTATCTCGCGTGATCGCCTGGTGGGGGTCGGCGTGGCCTTTCCGGACGACATCGCGCGGGCACACTTGCCGGATCAGCCGCCGGAATACGCGGCCTGGGCCTCCGTGCGCATCGACCAGCTGATCGGCGACGTGCTCGAAATTCCGGTGTACATCGAGAACGACGCCGCGGCGGCGGCCATCGGTGAGATGCAGTTCGGCGCCGGCCACCGCTATCGCAGCTTCTTCTACTTGCTGGTGACGGCCGCGCTCGGCGGCGGCTTCGTGGCCGACGGGAATTATTTTCGCGGCGCCAACGGGCGCAGCGGCGAGATCGGATGGTTGCGCGCGCGCGGCAATGCTGGAGAAGAGAGCGAGCTGCAGAACATCGTCTCGTTGTCCTGCCTGTACAGCCGCCTCGCCGAACAGGGCTTTCGAGTCGCATCGCCGCGCGGCCTGATGCGCCTGGGGCCGGCCGGAGGTCTGATCGTGGATCGCTGGATCGATGAGGCCAGCGAGGCATTGGTGGACTCCTTCGTCGCGATCAACTGTCTGATCAATCCGGAAGCGATCCTCATTGGCGGACGCCTGCCCGCGGAGCTGGTGGATCGGTTGGCCAGGTCGTTGAATGCGCGTATGGCCGAGTTCGCCCCGCAGCTCCCGGCAATCGCCCCGGTGGCCCGCGCGCGGACTTCGGACGATGCGCCCGCGGTTGGCGCCGCCATCCTGCCCTTCAGTTACCGGCTGCTTCCCACGCGCTTCGCGCTGCTCAAGAGCACCTAGATCGGTCGCGAGCTACACCTGCTATATCAATCGCTTACCGCATATATCTAGATCCTGCTGCACCACGCACGCGCGCCTCATGCCGAAGCACTCCCGCCGCGCCGTGCTAGAGTTTCGCAATGACGGATCGATTGACCTGCCTCTTGGCCGAGAGGCCCTGGCTGCTGGCCGACGGGGCAACCGGCAGCAACCTGTTCGAGCGCGGATTGCAGTCGGGCGATGCGCCCGAGCTTTGGAATGCCGATCATCCGGAGCGGATTGCGCAATTGCACCGCGCCTTCGTCGAAGCGGGTGCCGACATCCTATTGACCAATAGCTTCGGCGGTACCCGCCATCGATTGAAGCTGCACAAGGCGGAACATCGCGTCGCCGAACTCAACGAAGCAGCGGCCCATATCGCTCGATCCGAGGCAGATCGCGCCGGGCGCGTGGTGCTCGTCGCCGGCAGCATGGGGCCGACCGGGGAGATTCTCGAGCCGCTCGGACCCCTGAGCCTGGATGCGGCCCGCGAGGCGTTCGCCGAGCAGGCGATGGCTCTCGCGCGGGGAGGTGCGGATATTCTGTGGATCGAAACCATGTCGTCCGTCGAGGAGACCGAGGCAGCCGTGTCAGGCGCGCGCACGGCCGGTTTGGCCGTTGTGGCGACTTTGAGTTTCGATACCAACGGCCGCACCATGATGGGGATCACGCCGGCCGATCTCGCCGGATTGCATCGCAAGCACGCGCTGGCCGCTTGCGGCAGCAATTGCGGTACCGGACCGTCCGAACTGGTCGCCTGCATCGTCAATCTCGCCACGGCGTCGGATTCTTCCGCGATCCTGGTCGCCAAGGCGAACTGCGGCATACCGCAATTCATCGACGGCGCGATCCGCTTCAACGGCACCCCCGAACTGATGGCGCAGTATGCCTGCCTGGCATTCGACGCCGGCGCGCGCATCATCGGCGGCTGCTGCGGTACCACCCCGGAGCATCTGCGCGGCATGCGCCTTGCGCTCGAAGCCCATGTGCGCGGGCCAAAGCCGGATCTCGCCGTCATTGAATCCCGGCTGGGAGCAATATCGACCGGCGCGACGGCGCAATTGCGCGGTGATTTAAGCCGCCTGGCGGGGGCGGCGCCGGGGGCGACCGGCAGGCGCACCGGCCGGCGTGGTGCGCGGGCCGGGAACTTCCCTTAGG
>JBARBX010000299.1:0-5288 GCA_049793535.1 Steroidobacteraceae bacterium
GATGCGCGCCCCTACTTCAGCGGACGGGCGGTGGGATGCATCGCCACAGCCGGCGGATGGCCGGGCGCCATCAATACCTTGAGCGCCTTGCGCGACATCGTGCACGCGCTGCGCGGCTGGCCGACGCCGCTCGGCGCCGCCATCAACTCATCGGAACAGGTGTTCGACGAACAGGGCAATTGCCAGGTTGCGCGCGTCGCGCAGATTCTCGACGTGATCGCCGATGAAGTCATCAGTTTCGTGCGTACCGCACGCGGAGAGCAGCCGTGAAGACTCGATATGCATGGGGCGTTGTTTTGTCGATCGCCGTGTTCAGGGTCGCAGCCGCGGCACCCGTGCCGGCCGACCTCGTGCTGCTGCATGGCAAAATCCATACCGAGGACCCGAGCCGCAGCATCGCGCAGGCCTTGGCAGTGCGGGGCAACAGCATCGTAGCCGTGGGTTCCGCTGCGGCCGTGGCAGCCTTCATCGGCCCTCATACGCGCAAGGTCGATCTCGGCGGGCGGGTGGTCCTGCCGGGGATCATCGACGCCCACACCCACCCCGCGGAAAGCGCACAAGATCTCGGCAAGTGCAGCTTGGCCGACAAGCCGCTCGCGCCGCGCGCTGTCAAGCAGCGCGTCGCGGCCTGTCTCAAGCGGCAGCCGGGCGACGGCACGCGGTGGTTCGAGGTGATCATGGTCAATCCGTCGGGGCTCACGCTGACCCTGGCGGACTTGGACTCCATGCTTGCCGACCGGCCGCTGTTGCTCATGGGTTCGGACGGACATACGGTGTGGGCCAACTCGTCCGCCTTGAAGCTGTCCAAGATCACGGCGTCGACCCAAGATCCCGCGGGAGGTCATATCGAGCGCGATTCCGCGGGGCAACCCACAGGTACTTTACGGGACAATGCCGCCGAGATCGCGGAAGCGGCGAGGCCGGTTGGCAATCTCGACCATGAGGCCGCGCAGCTCGAGAAGGCCTTCGATTCCATGCGCGCGGTCGGCATCACTTCCGTACAGGATGCCGCCGTCGACGATCACACCATGCAGATCTACCAACGGCTGTACGCTGCACACCGGCTGAAGATGCGCGTGCGGGGCTCGTTTCACCTCAAGGATCTACAGGAGCCGGCAGAGGCGCTGATTGCCGCGGCGACGAAGTTTCGGGCGAAATGGGCTGTCGATCCCGACTTTCTGCGCGCCGACGCCGTGAAGATCTTCGCCGACGGCGTCATCGAGTATCCCTCGCAGACGGCAGCCCTGCTCGAACCCTATCTCGATGCCCAAGGCCGCCCGACCGGCAATCGCGGTCCTTCCTATTTTACGCAGGACAACCTGAATAGAATCGTGACCGCGGCGGATGCCGCCGGCCTCACGGTGCACATTCATGCAATCGGGGACAGGGCAGTGCGCTCGGCGCTGGACGCGTTTGAGGACGCCAGGCGCCACAACGGCGCGCTCGACAACCGCGACCAGATTGCGCACCTCGAACTCGTCGATCCCAAGGATTTTCCGCGATTCAAGCAATTGGACGTGATCGCCAATTTTCAGCTGCTATGGGCGGAGCGCGACGACTACGTGGACAATGCCACGGTGAAGTATCTCGGCCCGCAGCGCTCGCGATACTTGTATCCGGCGCGCTCGCTGCGCGACGCCGGCGCCAAGATCGCCGGCGGCAGCGATTGGAGCGTCAGCAGCTTCGACGCGTTCGAGGCCATGGAACACGCCATCACGCGGTCCGAGCGGCGGGGGGCCCCCGCTCTGCTGCCCGAACAGAGCCTCACCCTGCAGGACATGGTGGATGCCTACACGATCAATGCCGCGCAGGCGCTGAAGCAGGAGCGGACGACGGGGAGCATCGAGGCCGGGAAACGCGGCGATTTCATCGTACTCGACCGCGACATATTCTCGATCGATCCTTTCGAATTGCATGACACACGGGTGCTGGCAACCTACCTGGACGGGCGCGAGGTGTACGCGGCGAAAGTCAAGTAGCGGACGCTCAAATACTCTTTTACATAAACCGAGTTTGTCGCCACGCGGAGACGCCGATCACGGTATCAGCGGCCGCGCTTAGCCACTATCCTGGCAACACTCGAACCGCTCATGGAAAAGAAATTATGGCAGGGCCGATGAAGTCACCCTTGAACGGGGATATCTGGCACCTCAGCATCGACGACCTGTTTGCGCCGTTGCCGGACAAAACCCGACTCGGGGGCCCCGGACCTTTCGTGATCAACCTCAGCGCATCGACCGCGCCGATCGACCTGCCCCAGAAGGAATTCGTCGGCTACCGACACGCGCATATTTATCGAATACAACGCACCGAGGATCATCGCACGCGTTACCGTCTGCGGCTCGGCCCGATCCCGAACGAGGATGATGCGGACGCCATACTGGAACTGGTGCGCGACGTGTATCCCGGTGCATTGACGGCAACGGTGGACGCGGAGGACTTGCGGGCGCTGGCACCCATTCAGGCGAAGATCGACGCAAAGGCCAAGGCGGAAGCAAAGGCCAAGGCGGCGATTCAAGCGAAAATCGATGCGCAGGCGAGGGCGGAAGCAAAGGCCGCGGCCGAAGCGCAGGCCAGGATTGAAGCGCAGGCCAGGGCGGAGGCGCAGGCCAGGGCCGAAGCGCAAGCAAAAGCGCAAGCCAAAGCGGAAGCCGAAGCACGGGCCCGGGCTGAAGCCCAAGCCAGGGCGGAAGCGAAGGCCAGAGCGGAAGCTCAGGCCAAGGCGGAGGCCGAAGCACGGGCCAAAGCCGAAGCCGAAGCGCGGGCCAGAGCCGAAGCGCAAGCCAGGGCGGAAGCCGAAGCACGGGCCAGGGCTGAAGCCCAAGCCAGAGCGGAAGCCGAAGCGCGGGCCAAAGCGGAAGCTCAAGCCAGGGCGGAAGCCGAAGCACGGGCTAAAGCCGAGGCGCGCGCCAGGGCGGAAGCCCAAGCCAAGGCGGAAGCCGAAGCACGGGCCAAAGCCGAAGCCGAAGCGCGCGCCAGAGCCGAAGCGCAAGCCAGGGTCGATGCCGAAGCGCGCGCCAAAGCCGAAGCACAATCCAGGGCGGAGGCGCAGGCCAGAGCCGAGGCGCGGGCCAGGGCCGATGCACAGGCCGAAGCAATGGCCAGGGCTGAAGCCCAAGCCAAAGCCGATGCTGAAGCACGGGCCAAGGTTGATGCGATGCGTTGGTCCCAGGAAATGCAGTCGAACGATGCCGGAATGTCGCGTCGACCGGAGGCGCCTGCGCGACAGTCAGAGCCTCGTTCGCCGCTGCTGCACCGCGTCGAGAAGCGCGACGAACTATTGAGCAGCCTTGAGTCCACACAAACGGTGCGCGCATTGACTCAGTTGGAACTGGAAGATGATGACGTATCGCGATGGTTCGTGATCCAACTCTCCGTGTCGGAAGAGGCCTTCAATCCGGAGGCGGTGCCCAACCTCGATATCTTCAGTGCCTACCGCCTGTACTCAGTGGCGGGGATAGACCAGGGTCGAATAATGCACGCGTTGCGGCTCGGCTTCTTCAGCGAAGAAATCGGCGCCGCCGCGGTCGCAAGTTACCTGACCGAATACTATGAGAAACCGACGATCAAGCGCGTGAGCGTCGCCGAGCGCGAACGATTCGCGGACCAGCGCCTGGAGCCGCGCAAGGACGTGGAAGCCACGGGCAGGCATGCGGTCATCGAGATAACGAGCGAACGCTACATCCGCGAGCGGCGCATCGCGGGACCTGCCGTCGCGGGCAAGTAAATCGCGCAGGCGGCCTGCTCGCGACTGCGGTGCTAAAATACCAGCCGCATGATCGGACGTTTCCTCGTTGGTATGGGAGCACTGGCACTGGCATCGGCGTGCGCACCCTCGGCTATATTGCTGGTCGGCACGGCGCGGCCGCCGATTTCCGCCGCTGACGTCAAGCTCTACACTCAGGCACCGCCCTCGTTCGAGGAGGTGGCCATCCTGAATGCCTGGAGCGACAGCCTATTCCGGCCCGGCGGACAGCACACGACGGACAAGGTCATCGCGCGCTTGAAGCAACGCGCCGCGCAGGTCGGCGCCAACGGCATCATTCTGGATGATTTTTCGGACGAGCAATCCAGTTCCTTCGGCACCGGACTGGGCACCGATACCTATACCCACAATTCGTCCATTTCCCTGGGAGCCGGGGGCGCCATAGGAATCTACAAGAAGACCGGCAAGGGCCGCGCGATCTACGTCCCGCCCGGCTGAGCCGGCGCCGCATGCGCGGCGCTCGGAGCGGCGGCCAGCGAGTCGAACCTCAGATCGATGTTCGAGCCCGCCTGCTGGTACGGAACGCAGGTCGTACGATTCACGACATTGCGGGTGGTGAACATGGGCAGAACGTTGCTGGCGAACTGCTCCACCACCTCGCAGTCGCCCACGGCCAGTTCTCGCGGCGATCGGGCGGACAGTGCCACGGGCCGCCAGGCGGCAGCCACCGGCTTAGGCTGGGCGGAACCGCCGGCCGCCGTTGCGGGCGCCAGCGTGTAGAAGACCAATGTCGCCGAAGCGAACTTGTCCGGGCGGCCGAAGCCGCGCGCACAGGCGCCGGGCTGCGATTTGGCATCGTGCCTGGCGCCGGCGGCGATCAACAAAAGCTTGAGCTTGTCGGCCAAGCCGTCGCAGGAGTATGTCGAGGTAACGCCCATGTATCTGAAGGAATATTCATGTTTCTGCCAAACACCGACGTCACTGGCCGACGCCGCAGCGGAATCGTCGGCAAAACTCGTGCGAGGGATGAGCAGGGCAGAGTAGAGGGCGATGGCGGCGAGAGCCGTCAATTTCCAGCACATATTCATGAAAAAAGCGCTCCTGGTTTCGTCAGAATCCATGTCGCCATAACGAAGGACACACCAATCGGTTGACTACCCAGCCGCCGCCGACCGCAGCGCAGTCATTGTTGCGGGTGCGACGGCGCGTACGCCGCGCTGCGATGCACGCGGGAATGGTAGTCGCGGAAAACCGCTTTTGGAATCATGCAGTGCACACCTTTGCGGATGTCGACCACCTGCGTCACTCGGCAGTCGCCCACAATGGAGGTGAGCGCATAGGCTTCTTCGCGACTCATCGGCACGATGGTCTGTGTGCTCAACCAGTGTACCGTCTGCTCCACCGCGATCTTCATCGCCTGATTCAGATCTTCGTCGTAGCCCATGAATATCCAGTCGGTCTTCGTTTCCGCCCAAGGCCAATCGGTTTTCAAATCCTTGCGCACGATGGGCTGAATCTCGATCTCCTTATACGCACACTCGAGCGCCGTGAGGTTGACCTCGCCGTTGCCCTGGCGGCAGTG
>JBARBX010000300.1:0-2058 GCA_049793535.1 Steroidobacteraceae bacterium
GCCTACGTCACTGGCTGGCTGGTGACGGTTCACGGTTGGGGAACGGTCGCAGGGATCCTCGGGGGAGTCGCCGTGGCCGCACTGCTGGGACTTGCCATCGGCGCCATCGCGGTGCGCCGCCAAGGCATTTACTTTGCGATGATCACGCTGGGTTTGGCGCAGCTCGTGTTCTTCGTCTGTCTTCAAGCCGAGTTCACCGGCGGCGAGAATGGCCTGCAGGGAATACCGCGGGGCAGCCTGTTCGGGCTGATCGGTCTCGGACACGACCGCACCATGTACTACTTCGTGCTGGCGATGTTCGTCGCCGTGTATGTATTCATCCGCCGCATCGTGCATTCGCCGTTCGGCCAAGTCCTCAAAGCGATCCGCGCCAATGAACCGCGCGCCGTTTCGCTGGGGTACAAGGTCGACCGCTATAAACTGCTGGCGTTCGTCCTCTCGGCGGGCATTTCCGGATTGGCCGGCTCCCTCAAGTCCCTGGTGCTGGGATTCGTGACGCTATCGGACGTGAGTCAGGCGACGTCCGGGGAAGTGATTCTCATGACCTTGCTCGGCGGCAGCGGGACTTTTCTCGGTCCGGTGGTGGGCGCGAACATCGTCGTCTCGCTGCAGGAATACCTCTCCGACCTCGTGGGGTCATGGGTATCCGTGATCATCGGAGTGATTTTCGTGGTCTGCGTGATGACCTTCCGGCGCGGCTTCGTGGGGGAGATCGAGCGGCGCTTCGCGAGCTGGCCCAAGGCGTCGCGCCAACCCAAGGCGTCGGGCTAATCCAAGGCGTCGTGCAACGCCTCGAGTTGGTACCCGGCATGCGTGACGATGGCGGCGCAGTCCTGCGCCGTCAGGCCCAGCCCGCCAAACGCGGGCGTATTCTCCAGGGCGACGTTCCGGATCTCCGGTTCGCGCAAGGCCGGCGCGAGCGCCACGCCGGCGATGAGCACATCGGCAAGATCCGCGCGGGACCCTGCGCTGCGTTGGCCGTATGCTTGCAGGCCCACCGCCTCGCACAGGGGTCGCGCAAAGCCCCAATTTTCGAGCACCGCTTTGCCGATGCCCGGATGCCAACGATCGGCCATGTCCTGAAAATCCGGGTCGCCATTCAATGGTGGCGTACGATCCACCGCGCGAATCATGATGTACATGCGGCCGATTCCGTGGAGCAATCCAGTGAGGAACGCCTCATCGGAGCTCAACTGCGTGCGCCTGGCGATCGCCTGGCAGAGTGCGGCCACGGCAATGCCTTCCTCCCACCAGGAGTTCAGTTCCTGGGAAATGGATCGCAATGCCGGCGCCAGCCGCAGCCGTTCGACCGCAAAGGCCAGGGCGGCACTCTGCACCGGCCGGTTGCCAAGTCGCGCAATGGCCGAGCGCAGATCCGTCAAAGGTGCGCCGGACTGGCCCTGGGCGGAGTTGGCCGCATGCAGCAATCGTTCCGCCAATCGAGGCTCGGCGCACGCTATCTCGAGGGTTTCCGCCAGTCCGCGGTCCGGTTCGGCCAAAGCCGCGCGAATTCGCATGAAGACGTCGGGAAAACTCGGAAGAATGACCGCGCCCACGGACAATTCAGCCGCGAGGCCGCGCAGAAAAAGCAGGGCGGGAGATCCTTCCGGAGTCCTCACCGATCTGTGCCGGCCGATCGACGCCGTTGCTGCATCGGAGCTGATCATGCGGTCTCGATCTTGTAGGCGTGCGCGCAATCGCCTGTCGGGCGGGCGCCGTCGTTGTTGGCCACGAAGCGACGCAGTACCTCGGCCAGTTCCGCGGGCTGCACCGGCTTGCCGATAACCTCGTCCATTCCCACCGACAGGCAACGATCGCGATCCTCTTGGAGCACGCTCGCCGTCAGGGCGACGATGGGCATGGGCACGAGGCGCAGCTCGTGCTCGCGCCGGCGGATTTCCAATGCCGCCTCGAATCCGTCCATCTCCGGCATGTGGCAGTCCATGAATACAAGGCTGTACGGCAGCCGTGTTGCCATCTGCACCGCCTCGGCGCCGTTGCCGGCGACATCGACGCGGCATCCGAGGCGCTCGAGCAAGCGCACGGCGACCATTTGAT
>JBARBX010000301.1:0-2694 GCA_049793535.1 Steroidobacteraceae bacterium
GCCCTGCAGCGCCGCGGCGACCAGATTTTTCTGCTGCTGCTCGTGCAGGGCGGCAATGCCCGTGGCCGGCGCCGCCGCACCCGCGCGCCCGGCGTACAGAAGCTCGTCTTGCGGGCCGAGCTTCGACTGCAATCGATGGCGAATCTGATACCAACTACCCTGGTTTTGCGGCTCTTCCTGGCACCAGACGATCTCCCGGGCATTCGCGTACTTGCGCAGAATCGCCTCGTATTCCTCCGAAGGGAAGGGATAGAGCTGCTCGATGCGCACGACGGCGACCGAGTCCGCCTTGACCTCGCGCCGCGCCTTGAGCAGATCGAAATAGACCTTGCCGCTGCACAATACGACGCGCTTCACCGCGGACGCCTTGAGATCGTCGATCTCGTCGATCACGGGGAAGAACCCGCCTGTGCCGAGTTCTTCGAGCCGCGACACCGATAAGGGATGCCGCAGCAGACTCTTGGGCGTCATGACGATGAGCGGCTTGCGCAGCGGGCGCACCATTTGCCGGCGCAGCATGTGGAACATCTGAGCCGGGGTCGATGGCACGCACACCTGCATGTTGTACTCCGCGCAGAGCTGCAGGAAGCGCTCCAAGCGGGCCGACGAATGCTCCGGACCCTGGCCTTCGTAGCCATGCGGCAGGAACAAGGTAATGCCGGACACGCGACCCCACTTGGCTTCGCCGGAGCTGATGAACTGGTCGATGATGACCTGCGCGCCGTTGCAGAAATCGCCGAACTGTCCTTCCCAAATCGTCAGGCAATGCGGCTCGGTGGTCGAGTAGCCGTACTCGAAGCCCATGACCGCCTCCTCGGAGAGCACCGAATCGGTCACAGTGAACGCCGGCTGATTGCTCGCCACGTGCTGCAAGGGAACGTAGCGGCGGCCCGTGGCCTGGTCGTGCAATACCGCATGGCGGTGAAAGAACGTGCCGCGGCCGCTGTCTTGGCCGGTCAGGCGCACCGAATACCCATCCTGGACCAGGCTGGCGTATGCCAGGTTTTCGGCGGCACCCCAGTCGAGCGCAAGATCGCCGCCCAGCATCCTTTCGCGGGCCTGCATGATGGCGAGCACGCGCGGGTGCAGCACCCAATCCGCGGGATACGACGTGATCGCTTTGCCGAGCGCGCGCAGACGGCCCATGTCGACCGCGGTCTTCACCGGCTCGGACCAGTCCGCGCCCAGGTACTGGCTCCAATCCACGGTGTACTTGTTGCCGATGAGGCCGAGCGCGGCGCGGGCCTGCGGCTTGCCCTCATCCAGGCCGGTGCGGTACTGCTCCATCATGGCGGCGGCCTCGGCGGCCGGGAGCACTCCCTCCATGCTAAGCCTATCCGCGTAGATCTGGCGCGCCGTCGGCTTCTTGCGGATGACCTGGTACATGAGCGGCTGCGTGGCCGCGGGCTCGTCGGCCTCGTTGTGGCCGTGGCGCCGGTAGCACACCAAGTCGATCACCACGTCCTTGTGGAATTTCATGCGGTATTCGAGCGCGAATCGCGCGACGAAACACACCGCCTCGGGGTCGTCGGCATTGACGTGAAAAATCGGCGCCTCGACCATCTTCGCGACGTCGGAGCAATAGAGCGTGGAGCGCGCGTCATGCGGATCGCTGGTGGTGAATCCCACCTGGTTGTTGATGATGACGTGCACCGAACCCCCGGTGTAGAAGCCGCGGGCTTGCGAGAGCTGCAGCGTCTCCATGATCACGCCTTGACCGGCGAATGCCGCATCGCCGTGGATCTGCACCGGCAAAACCTTGTCTCCCGGCACATCCTGCCGGCGTTCCTGCCGCGCCCGCACCGAGCCCTCGACCACCGCGTTCACCACCTCCAGGTGCGAGGGGTTGAACGCCAGGGCGACGTGCACATTGCCCGATGCGGTTTTCAGGTCGGAAGAAAATCCCTTGTGGTACTTGACGTCGCCCGAACCGCGCAATTTCGCCAGATCGTACTGACCTTCGAATTCGCTGAACAAATCCGTGGGCGACTTGCCGAGCAAATTCACCAGCACGTTGAGGCGGCCCCGATGCGCCATGCCGATGATGGTTTCCTCCACGCCCAGCCGCCCGCCCTGCTGTACCAGATCGTCGAGCAAGGGGATCAGGCTGTCGCCGCCCTCGAGCGAGAAGCGCTTCTGGCCGACGTACTTGGTGTGCAGGTAGCGTTCCAACCCTTCGGCGGCGGTCAACTGCCAGAGAATGTTCTTCCGCTCCTCGGTGCTGAAGCGGCGCTGCATGCGCGCCACTTGGAAACTGTCCTGCAGCCACAGGCGCTCATCCGTGTTCGAAACGTGCGCAAATTCCGCTCCGATCGTATCGGTGTAGATGAATTTCAGGTCGGCGAGAATGTCCCTGAGCTTGGCGCGCTCCGGAATCGCGCGGTTGCGGCTGCCGGTGAAGAATTCGGTGTCGAGATCCGCGTCCGACAATCCGAAGTATTCCAAGTCGAGCACATAAGGCTTGGCGCGCACCTGCAATCCCAGCGGGTCCAGGTTGGCGACCAGGTGACCGCGATTGGCATAGATCTGAATGAGACGGGACACGGCGCCCTGCTTGGCACTGGCGCCGCCCGGCTCGCCGCCGAGGGTCCCGCCGTGCGCGGGCGGCGATTGCAGACTCGCCGCCAGGCGCTCGCGAATCGGGCCGTGGGCAACCTCGCGGGTTCCGCCCTTCAATTGCGCGAAGTACTCGGC
>JBARBX010000302.1:0-3795 GCA_049793535.1 Steroidobacteraceae bacterium
CGCTTGTTCTGCGGCCTGATGAGCAGGAAGTAGAAAACGACCAGCAGCAGCACCGGCAGCAACAAGGCACTCAGCATGCTCTGCCCGCCGCCCGCGCCCGCAGTCTGTGCATTTGCCGTATTTATGAAGAAATCCATAGTGTTACACTCGTTTTTCCCAGCCGACGCCACGACACAAAGCGGCGTAGTATACAGGAGCGGTACTCAAACTTAACGCCGCAGCCCCGCCACTAAATCAACCTGGGCGTGCGGGCCGCCTGCAAGGCGTAGAACTCGGCGGCGTACGCTTCGAACCCGCCCGCCTCGATGGCCCCGCGAATTTCCCGCATCAGTCGCTGATAGAAGTAGAGATTATGAACGGTGTTCAAATGCGCGCCCAATATTTCGCCGCATTTGTCCAAATGCCGCAAATAGCTGCGGCTGTAGTGGCGGCAGGTGTAGCAGGCGCAGCCCTCCTCGATGGGCCCGGTATCTTTCTGGTGGGCGGCATTGCGGATGTTGACCACGCCCGCGCGCGTGAACAGATGGGCATTGCGCGCGTGCCGGGTGGGCATGACGCAGTCGAACATGTCGACGCCCCGGCGCACCGCTTCGATGATGTCCCCGGGCCTCCCGACCCCCATGAGATAGCGCGGTTTGCCGGGCGGCATCCTCGGCAATAGTTCGTCGAGCACACGGTCGCGCTCCGCTTCGGGCTCGCCCACCGCGAGGCCGCCGACGGCAAGCCCCGCAAAGCCGACCTCCTCCAGTCGCTCGAGAGATTCCTGTCGCAAATGCGCATACGTTCCGCCCTGCACGATGCCGAACAGAGTGCCGGGAGGCGGGGTGCGGTAATACTCGGCGTAGCCGCGCACGGCCCAGCGCATCGACAATTCCATGGAGGTGCGCGCCTCGCTCTCGGTGGCCGGAAACGGGGTGCATTCGTCGAAGCTCATCGCGACGTCCGAGCCCAAGGTACGCTGAATGCGCATGGATTCCTCGGGCGACAGGAACACCTGCGCGCCGTCGACCGGCGAGCGAAAATGCGCGCCTGCTTCGGTGATTTTGCGCATCTCAGCGAGGCTCCACACTTGAAAGCCGCCGGAATCCGTAAGGATGGGGCGCCGCCAATGCATGAAGCGATGCAATCCGCGGTGCGCGTCGATCACCTCGAGGCCCGGCCGCAAATACAGATGGAAGGTGTTGCCCAGCACGATCTCGGCGCCGATGCCTTCGAGATCCTCCGGCGTCATGGCCTTGACGGTGCCGTAGGTGCCCACCGGCATGAACGCGGGCGTCTCGACGTTGCCGCGCGCAAACTCGAGCCGGCCGCGCCGTGCCGCGCCGTCTCGCGCCAGCAAGGTGAATCGCATCATCGCGCCGGCGCCGCATCTGACGGAGTCAGGAACATCGCGTCACCGTAGCTGAAAAAACGGTAGCGCGCGCGCACGGCATGAGCGTAGGCCCCGAGCAGAGTCTCGCGTCCGACGAAGGCCGAGCACAGCATCAGCAAGGTTGACTGCGGCAGATGAAAATTGGTGACCATGGCGTCCACGTTGCGAAACTTGTAGCCGGGCTTGATGAATATCCGCGTGGCGCCGCGGTAAGGCGCGAGGCGAGGACGGCCTGCGCCGTCCGCCCCGTGCGCAGCGCCGGCCGCGGCCTCCAAGCTCCTCACCACCGTTGTGCCCACCGCAATCACGCGGCCGCCCGCCGCGCGTGCCGCATTGATTGCGGCACAAGCGGCCTCGGGCACCTCCAGATACTCCTCGTGCATCTGGTGCGCGTCGATGTCGTCCGTCCGCACCGGCTGGAAGGTGCCCGCGCCGACATGCAGAGTGACGAAGGCGTGGCGCACCTGCCGCATTTGCAACTCGGCGAAAATGCCGGCGTCGAAGTGCAAGCCCGCAGTCGGCGCAGCAATTGCCCCTGGAGCGCGCGCATACACGGTCTGGTAGCGCTCCCGGTCGGTGCCATCCGGCGCGCGCTCGATGTAGGGCGGCAGGGGCATGTCGCCGTGAGCTTCGAAGTAAGGAATCACGTCGCAGGAAAATTGCAGATGAAACAAATCGTTCTGCCGTTCGAGCATGCGCGCGGTTTCACTCCCGGGGAGCCGTACGACGCCGCCCTGCTTCAAGCCCTTGCTCGCCCGCAGGTGCACGAGCGCGGTCCGCGCCGTCAGCGCGCGCTCGAGCAGGATTTCGACGCGTCCGCCGCTCTCCTTGCGGCCGAATATCCGCGCGGCGATCACGCGCGTATCGTTGAAAACCAACAGATCCTCAGGGGCAAGCAGGGTCGGTAGATCGCGAAACTGCATGTCGCGCCGGGACCCCGACGCCCCGTCCAGCACCAACAACCGGCTGGCGGAACGTACCGTCGCGGGACGCTGGGCAATGAGTTCCTGGGGGAGTTCGAAATGAAAATCCGTGCGCAGCATGTCGTTTGAGCATTCTACCAAGGGCGCCAATCGCATATACTGCGCGGTCTGGCATGCCCGGATGGCGGAACTGGTAGACGCGCCGGACTCAAAATCCGGTGGTGGTGACACCGTGTGGGTTCGATTCCCTCTCCGGGCACCAGATTATTTAGAGTGCAACCTTTGAACTTCTGCAGCAACTGCGGCTCACCCGTCGAATTCAAGGTTCCCGCGGGGGACCACCTGCCGCGCTTCGTATGCGCGAGCTGCGGCATGGTCCACTACAAGAACCCGCTGTTGGTGCTGGGGTGCGTGCCCGAGTGGCAGGGCAAGATCCTGCTTTGCCGCCGCGCGATCGAGCCGCGGCTGGGATTTTGGACGGTGCCGGCGGGCTTCATGGAAAACGGCGAAACCCTCGAGGCCGCGGCGGCGCGCGAATGCTACGAAGAGGCGCAGGCGAAGGTCGAAATCGGCTCCCTGCTCGCGGTCGTGAGCGTGACCGGCGCGAGCCAGGTGCATGTGATGTTCCGGGCCAAGTTGCTCGAGCCCGAGTTCGCCGCGGGTCCCGAGAGTCTGGAGGTGGGTTTGTACGACGAGGCGGAGGTCCCCTGGACGGAGCTGGCATTCCCCAGCGGTGAATTCACGCTGCGCAAATACTTCGAGGACCGCGGCGCGGGGCGCGAGGGCTATCATTTTACCGAGCTCCGTCGGCGGTTGAAATCCTAGTGACCGTCTCTGTGGCAGAATAGAATTCCCCAACCGGTCGATATTTTCAAAGAGTCAATAGAAGGGTAAGTCATGGCATTCGTGGTCACCGAAACCTGCATCAAGTGCCAGTACATGGATTGCGTGGAGGTCTGTCCGGTGGACTGCTTCCACGAAGGCCCGAATTTTCTCGTGATCGATCCCGATGAGTGCATCGACTGCACGCTGTGCGAGCCGGAGTGTCCGGTCGAGGCCATATTCTCCGAAGAAGAAATCCCGGACGGTCAGGAGAGCTTCCTCAAGCTGAACGCGGAGCTCGCCAAGAAGTGGCCCGTCATCAGCGAGAAGAAAGCGGCGCCCGAGGACGCCAAGAAATGGGAAGGCGTACCGGACAAGCTCAAACTGCTGGAGCGTTAGCTGAGCTAGCGCTTCGCGAGCTGCAGATTCTTGATCTCTTGAACGAGTTCGCGCGGCGGCATATACCCTGAAATATAGTCGCCGTTTTCCGTGAGAATCGCGGGCGTGCCGCGCACGCCGATGCTTTGGCCCAGGGCGTATTCGCGGGCGACCGGATTCGCATCGCAGGTCTTGGTCATGTCGAGCTTCGCGCCCAGTTTCGCCTGAGTCAGCGCCTCGTTGCGGTTCGCCGAACACCACACGACTTCGGCCTTTTTCCAACTGTCGGTGTTCGGCCCC
>JBARBX010000303.1:0-7746 GCA_049793535.1 Steroidobacteraceae bacterium
GCGCATGGCTGCCCCGGGGCAGCTTGACCAGCCAGAACGTAATGCCGATGCTGACCACACAGGCCAAGCCTATGAACAGCCAGCGCTGCCACCCGGAGGCGGACGCGAGGAAACTGAACGCGGCTCCCACATTGTGCATGCAGGTGATATCGAGCACGGGCAACAGGCGCGTGAACTCGAACTCCGTGTAGTGGCCGGCGATGAAGGCCTTGCTCGCTTGGTCGGCCAGTATCACCAATACCGACAGCAGCAGCCACGCGGCAGGCCGGCGGCGAATCTCTTCATTGATCATGCGAAATGACGCTCCTCACCGGGCCCCTCGACGTTGATGACGCAGCGCGCGCAAATTTCCGGATGCCGCGGATCGCTGCCGACATCGCTGCGCAGATGAAAGCAGCGTACACACTTGGGCTGGCCGCTGGGTTTTACTTCGATCCAGACGTCCGCCTGGCCGGTGGGCACTCCGGAGGCGGAGGGGTTGCCCGTCTCGACCACGTGCGCCTGGCTCGTGATCAGCAGAAATCGCAGCTCATCGCCCAGCGCCTTGAAGCGCGCGGCCTGTGCCGGCGGCGCGTACACCGTCACTTCCGCATCGAGCGGGGCACCGATCTCGCCGGCGGCGCGCAGCCGCTCCAGATCGCGCGCGACGTCTTTCTTCAGGCCGATGAGCGCCGCCCAGTCGATCGCAGGCTCGCGCTCCGCTCCGGCGGGAAATACGTGCCAGGCGTTCAAGAACACCGACTCGTTCGGCACATTGGGCAGAAACCCCCAGACCTCTTCGGCCGTGAAACTCAAGATGGGCGCGATCCAGCGTACCATCGCCTGCGCCACGTGGTGCACCGCAGTTTGCGCGGAGCGCCGCGGCGCGCTGTTGGTACCCGTCGTATACAGCCGGTCCTTGATGATGTCGAGGTAGAACCCGCCGAGTTCAACCACGCAGAAATTGTGGATCTTTTGATAGATGTCGTGGAACTCGTAGTTGCGAAACGCGGTGACCACCTCGTTTTGCAGGGCAAAGGCCTTGGCCGTCATCCACTGATCCAGGGCCACCATGTCATCGAAGGCCACCGCATGTTGCGCGGGATCGAATTCATGCATGTTGCCGAGCAGGAACCGCAGCGTATTGCGGATGCGGCGGTAGGAATCCGCCATGCGCTTCAAGATCTCATCCGACACGCTCATTTCGTTGGCGTAGTCGGTCGCCGCCACCCACAGGCGCACCACATCCGCCCCCAGGGTGCTGGTCAACTTCTGCGGTACCAGGGTGTTGCCGATGGACTTCGACATCTTGCGGCCCTTTTCATCCACGGTGAAACCGTGAGTGAGCACGCCGCGATAAGGAGCGCGGCCATGCATGGCCACGGACGTGAGCAGCGAGCTGTGGAACCAGCCGCGGTGCTGATCCGAGCCCTCGAGATAAAGGTCTGCCGGCACGGTGATCTCGGGCCGCGACTGCGAAAGGCAGTGGTGCACCACCCCCGAATCGAACCAGACGTCCATGACATCGGTGGCCTTGTCGTATTTATCCGCCTCGGGCCCGAGCAAGGCCGCGGCATCCAGATCGAACCAGGCATCGATACTGTCTTTCTCGACGCGCTTGGCGACCTCTTCGATCAGCGCCGCCGTTCTCGGATGCAGCTCGCCCGATTCCTTGTCTACGAACAAGGGCAGGGGCACTCCCCAGGTCCGCTGTCTCGAGATGCACCAGTCCGGACGGACGGCGATCATGCTGCTGATGCGCTGCTCACCCCAGGTGGGCATCCAATCCACATGCGCGATGGCTTCGAGCGCGCCCTTGCGCAAGCCCGCCTGTTCCATGCTGATGAACCACTGCGGGGTCGCGCGAAATATCACCGGTGTTTTGTGGCGCCAGCAGTGCGGGTAGGAATGGTGGTACGGCTCGTCCTTGAGCAGCTGCCCATTGTCATGCAGCACCTTGATGACGTGTGCATTCGCGTCGAACACCAGCTCGCCGGCGAACAGCGGGGTCGCGGGGAGGAATCGGCCGTCGCCGCCCACCGGGTTGTCGACTTCCAGGCCATAGCGGCGGCCCACGTTGTAGTCGTCCAAGCCATGTCCGGGCGCGGTGTGCACGGCGCCGGTGCCGGCATCGAGGTTGACATGATCGCCAAGGATCACCGGGACTTCACGGTCGTAGAAAGGGTGGCGCAGCCGCAAAAGCTCGAGAGCAGCGCCTTTGACGATGGCGATCAGGCTCCAATTGTCGATACCTACGGATTTCGTGACGGCGCCGACCAATTCGCTCGCGAGCATCATGCGCTCGACGCCCGCGCCCACATCGAATTCGATCAAGGCGTAATCGAATTGCGAATGGACCGCCACGGCGCGATTCGCTGGCAAGGTCCAGGGAGTGGTGGTCCAAATGGCGAGCGATGTGGGCACGCCCTCGCCCGCCGCCCGCTCGGCGAGCACCTCGATCGCGAAGCGGCGCGCCAAATCGACGGTATCGACGACTGGAAAGCGCACGTAAATGCTGGGCGAAGTCTTGTCCTCGTACTCGACTTCGGCTTCCGCCAGCGCCGAGCGGCAATTCAGGCACCAGTGCACGGGCTTGTAGCCCTTGTACACATGGCCCCTCTGGATGATGAGACTGAGGGCGCGTAGCTGGTCGGCCTCAAATCGCGGCGCCATGGTCATGTAGGGATGATCCCAATCGCCGAGCACGCCTAGGCGCTTGAAATCGGCGCGCTGCGCATCGATCTGCTTGCGCGCGTATTCGCGGCAGGCCGCACGGAACGCCTTGGCGTCGATTTTCTGCCCGACGCGGCCATGCGTCTTCTCCACCTGCATCTCGATGGGCAAGCCGTGACAATCCCATCCGGGCACATAGGGCGCATCGTAGCCATCCAAGGTGCGCGACTTGACGATGATGTCCTTGAGGATCTTGTTTACCGCGTGACCCAGGTGGATTGCGCCGTTCGCGTACGGGGGGCCGTCCGTGAGCACGAAGGAGGGCCGGCCCTTGGCCGCCGCACGAATCTTGCCGTACACGTCGCTCTGTTCCCACGCCGCCAGCATTTTCGGCTCGCGGTTGGCAAGATCCGCCTTCATCGGGAAACCCGTGTTCGGCAAATTAATCGTCTGTTTGTAGTCAGCCACAATCCACCTTCGACAACACCTCGCGCGCCCGGGCCGCATCGATTTGCATTTGCACCGTCATCGCACCCAAAGAATCGAACTTCACCTCATCGCGCAGCTTCGCGACGAACTCAACTTCAATCGAGCGGCCGTACAGATCGCCCGCAAAATCGAACACATGCACTTCGAGCAATGGCTCGGTCCCGTTCACCGTGGGCCGGGTCCCCAAGCTCGCGACGCCGGGCAGAGGACGCGAGCCGATGCCGTGCGTCCAAACCGCCAAAATGCCCCACACCGGGGACTTGCGGCGCATCAATCGCAGATTCGCGGTCGGAAACCCGAGTTCGCGGCCCAATTTGAGGCCCGGGGCAACCCTTCCGGTCATCCGATACGGGCGGCCCAGCAAGCGCGCCGCCCCCGCATAGTCGGCGTACTCCAATCGTTCGCGCACAGCCGTGCTGCTCACGCGCACCCCGTCGAACACAAACGGCGCCATCTGCTCGACCCCGAAGCCGTGCGCCTGACCCGCGGCGCGCAAGGTCTCGATGGTGCCGCCGGCATTGCTGCCGTAGCGAAAGTCGTTGCCCACCACGATGTGCCGCGTGCCCAGCTTCTCGACCATCAATTCATCGATGAAGCACCGGGGGGTCATGGCGCGCATGCACTCATCGAAGCGCAGGGTCACCAGGCGCTCCACCCCCTGCTTCTCAAGCGCCAGAAACTTCTCCCGCCACCGCGTCAGGCGCGGAGGGGCGCCATCGGGATCGATGAACTCCTTCGAGCTCGGCTCAAAGGCCAGCACAGTTGCCGCAGAGCGCAATTCGGCAGCACGCACCTTGAGCGCGCCGATCATTTTCTGGTGACCCAGGTGAACGCCGTCGTAGTTGCCCACGGTCAGCACGCAGCCTCGATGCCGAGCCGAGATATTGTGCAGACCGCGAACTAGTTCCATGGCGAAAGGCTGTGATTATACTCAGGTTTCCGGTAATTCTGGGGCGCTACTTGAGCGTGCAAACCCGCGCCTTTGGGCGCATCGATTGACAAGCACCGAGTCAATCGGCAAGCTACGCGGCTCTTTTGGGGTCCGAATCGGCACCTCAGGGTTTAAGGAGTCTCTCGCTTGGCAAACACGAAATCTGCTGAAAAAGCTGCCCGACAGTCGACGGTGCACCGAGCCCGCAACGACGCGCTCACCTCGCAGCTGCGCAGCGCCATTCGCAAGGCCACGCTCGCGCTGAAGGCCGGCAAGCACGATGAAGCGGCTTCGGCCCTTGCCGCCGCCACGCCCGTGATCGACAGCATGGTCAACAAGGGCATCATCCATCGCAATAAGGCCGCTCGCCACAAGAGCCGCCTCACCAAGCAGGTTCGCGCGCTCGCCAAGTAGTCGCGGCGCCGATCGGGCCGCCGAGACCCGACCCTTAAAGCTTAGACGGCCGAATCGGCCGGGGCGCTGTCCGCAGCGTCCGCGTGCGCAGCCAACGGCCGCGGATGCGCTTCGAGATACCGCATCACCGCCTGCTTGAGTTCATCCGTACCGGCACCGGTGGCCCCGGAGATACGCAAAACCGGGCCCTTCCAGCGCAGACGCCGCACGATCTCCTTGGCCCGCCGCTCCACTTCCGCAGGCTCCAGCAAATCAATCTTATTGATGCAAAGCCAGCGCTCCTTCGCGCCCAGATCAGCGGCAAACTTCTTGAGTTCCGCGATGATGGTGCGCGCATCCTTGACCGGATCCGCATCCGGGTCGGGCGGCGCGATGTCGATGAGGTGCAGCAACACCCGGGTGCGCTGCAAGTGCTTCAAGAAACGAATTCCGAGACCCGCGCCGTCGGCCGCGCCTTCGATCAGGCCCGGGATGTCCGCCATCACGAAGCTTCGGCCCAGACCCGCGCTCACCACCCCCAAGTTGGGATAGAGCGTGGTGAAGGGATAATCCGCGACCTTCGGCCGCGCCGAGGAAACCGCGCGGATCAATGTGGACTTGCCGGCGTTCGGTAACCCCAAAAGACCCACATCGGCGATCAGTTTCAGCTCGAGCATGAGCTCGCGCTTCTCGCCGGGGAGCCCCAACCCGGACTTGCGCGGCGTGCGATTGGTGCTGGATTTGAAGCGGGTATTGCCCCATCCGCCCTTGCCGCCCTTGGCGACCAGCAAGGTCTGGCCGGTCAGAGTGAGGTCCCCGAGCTGCTCGCCCGTGTCTATGTCCGATACCACCGTGCCCACGGGGATGGACACATAGATATCGTCGCCGCCGTGGCCGGTGCAGTCGTTGCCGCTGCCGCTCTCGCCGTTTTGCCCCCGATAGGTTCGCGAGATGCGAAAATCCGCCAGGGTGTTCATGCCCTCCACGGCCTTCAAGTAGACGCTGCCGCCAAGGCCCCCGTCGCCGCCGTCCGGACCGCCGAAGGGCACGAATTTCTCGCGGCGAAAGCTCACGCAGCCGCGGCCGCCGTTGCCGGCCTGGACTTTGAGTTTGGCTTCGTCGACGAATTTCATGAAGTGGACTCACCGCGCGCCCGCCCAAGGGCGCAGAAACTAAAAAGGGGGCAGGTTGCCCTACCCCCTTAGATGTCGTCTGACCGCGAGCCCGACAGGCCCGCGCGCATCGCTACTTGGTAACGACGTTGACGTAGGTGTGCTGCTCGGCGCCCTTGACCTGGAATTCAACGACGCCGTGGGCCTTCGCGAACAAGGTGTGGTCGGTGCCGATGCCGACATTCACGCCGGGGCGGTACACCGTGCCGCGTTGACGGATCAGGATGTTGCCCGCGAGCACGTCTTCACCGCCGAATTTCTTGACGCCCAAACGCTTGGAATGCGAATCGCGACCGTTACGAGTACTGCCGCCTGCCTTTTTGTGTGCCATGCAATAACTCCTAAGTCTTAGGCGACGATCTGCGTGATCTTCACATCGGTGTAGGGTTGCCGATGCGTCTTCTCGCGCTTGTAATGCTTGCGACGGCGGAATTTGACAATGCGCACCTTGTCGCCCTTGCCATGACTCTCCACCGTGGCGACCACCTTGGCCGCGCTCACGTAGGGCGCGCCGATGGTGACCGAAGAGCCGGCGCCGACCAGCAGCACCTGCTTGAATTCCACACTGGCGCCCTGGTCTGCATCGAGCTTCTCGATACGCACCACGGCACCTTCAGAAACGCGGTACTGTTTACCGCCCGTGGCAATCACGGCATACATATAAGCCACTCCGAGAGCGGCCTAACGGGGCCGCAAAAGAGCCGGGGATTGTACGGATTGACGGCCTTAAGGTCAAACTAGACCCCACCGGGGCAGGACGCCTCCGCGGGTCCAACCCGTGGCGGGTGTCGCCAGTGCGTCGCACTTGCCAGGGTAATCTTAGGTACCATGCTGTATTCGTTTGAGCGCTTCATGACACTAGAACAGATTCGTGGCTTGGTACATGCTGATTTCGAGGCCGTCGACCGGGTGGTCAAACAGCGTTTGCATAGCCAGGTAGCGCTGGTCGACCAGGTAGCCAGTTACATTATATATGCCGGGGGCAAGCGTCTTCGCCCCCTTTTGGTGCTGCTGGCGGCCCGTGCCTGCGGCCACACCGGCGAGCGGCACGTCGATGCCGCCGCCATCATCGAGTTCATCCACACCGCCACCCTGCTGCACGACGATGTGGTCGACGGCTCCTCGCTGCGCCGCGGGCGCGAGACCGCCAACGAGGTGTTCGGCAACGCGACCAGCGTGTTGGTCGGCGATTTCCTGTACTCGCGGGCCTTCCAGATGATGGTGGGGCTCGATCGCATGCGCATCATGCGGATTCTGGCGGATGCCACCAACGCCATCGCCGAAGGCGAGGTGCTGCAGCTTATGAACGCACGCGATCCGCAGACCACCGAGGCGCGCTACATCGACGTCATCCGCCGCAAGACGGCCCGGTTGTTCGAGGCCGGGGCGCAAATCGCCGCGGTGTTGAGCGATGCCTCCCCCGAAATCGAGGAATCCCTGGCACGGTACGGCCGGCACATCGGGACCGCGTTTCAACTGGTCGATGACGCGCTCGACTACCAGGCCGACGAAGCCAGCCTGGGGAAACACCTGGGGGACGACCTGGCGGAGGGAAAACCCACCCTCCCCTTGATCTACGCAATGCAGCATGGCAGCGACGCCCAACGAGACACCATCCGGCACGCCATCGAGAAGGGCGGCCTGGACCAGCTCGCCGAAATCACGCGCGCCGTTGCAAGCCTCGGGGGCCTTGCGTACACTGCGCGCCTCGCTCAATGCGAGGCAGATCAGGCGCTTGCTGCCCTGGCGCCCCTACCAGAGACCGCTTTCAAAGAAGGCTTGAGCGAACTGGCAAAGTTCGCCGTGGCACGCAAGAACTGATGTCGCAGCCGATTCGGGGTGTAGCTCAGCCTGGTAGAGCACTACGTTCGGGACGTAGGAGTCGCAGGTTCAAATCCTGTCACCCCGACCACTGATTTAGGGGGTCCTACCTGGGCGATCGGTATCCATTTTTTTCCGGAGACATGGGTAACGGATTATTCCGGGGCGCCCGCGTCACGTTACGCTTTCCAGGTATGCCGCCATGACCCGATTTTGTCGCAGCAAGCGTGCAAAATGAAGAATTTCTCGATTGCTGATTCGTTTGCGCACACGTGCGAAGCGCAGCGC